>CAYHCQ010000113.1:0-11564 GCA_964355115.1 uncultured Prolixibacteraceae bacterium
ATCCATAGCAATCAGCCTGTTATCGAAGATGAAGGTGGTTGGGGAGGTACATATCACCCGCAAACAGTACCTTGATGGCTCAATCCCGACCGGTTTCCAGCGTACCGCCATCATCGGCATCGAAGGTGAGATACAGCTGAAGAATAAAAAAGTAAGGCTCATCCAGCTCAGCCTTGAGGAGGATTCCTGCCGCGAGGTCTCCGACATCGGCCACGTTCGCATTTACCGTACCGACCGGCTTGGCATGCCATTGATCGAAACCGTGACCTATCCCGACTTCAAGAACCCCGATGAAGTAAAAGAGGGTGCCGATTATATCCGTTTCCTGAACCGGAGCACCCAGATGGTAAGAACCGGCATCGGATCCACCCGTGCCGACGTAAATGTAAGCTGCAAAGGGGGCACCCGTGTCGAGATCAAAGGCGTGGCTCATACCGGCTGGATGCCCGAACTCACACACAACGAAGCCTTCCGTCAGTGGGCGTTGCTTGCCGTTAAAGAGAGTCTCAACAAAAGGATCAAGGATCCTGGCTCCTGGAAAATCAGCTCCCGGGAGGTGAAGGCAAAGGATTTCAAACTGGAAGGGCTTGGCGTCCCCAAAGAGCTTGTTCAGAGTCTGAAGGTGATCATTGTGAACCTGCCCGGGTACAAGGGAATCATGTCGCACTTTACCCAGCCCGGAAGGATGTTTGCCGATGAAATCTCCGAGCGGCTTAAGGTCATTGCCTGTATTGAGCAGCCCAACATGGCCCATTCCGAGATGATCGAAGATGCGCTCGGCGAAAAGGTCTGGGCAAAGGTGAGCAACCTGCTCGGATCGCAGGAGGGCGATGCCCAGCTGATCTTCTGGGGACCGGAAGGAGATATAAAGACAGGCCTCGAAACGATCGAAGAGCGCTGTAAAATGGCCTTTGCAGGAGTTCCGAACGAAACCCGCAAATCCTTTGAAGACGGAACCACCATTTTCGAACGTGTTCTGCCAGGTGCCGACCGGATGTATCCCGACACCGATTCTGCACCCATCCCGCTTGAGGATTCTGTCGTCGACGAGATGGCCGCGAAACTTCCGCCGCTGGTTGCCGACCGGATGCACCAGATGATGGAATGGGGAGTGCCAAACGACGCCTTTCCGTACCTGCTGAAGAATAACCTGGTTCCCCTCGTTGAACGGGCGCAAACGGAGCTGAATATTCCCGCCCGCTTTACAGGAACCCTGCTTTCACACACCCTGCAGCATATCCAGAGGCACCATCCGGCCCTTGCGGAATTTTCGTTCGGCAAGGTATACGACCTGTTGAGATTCCTGGTTGCGAAGAAACTCGATCTGGCGATTGCAAAACGCATGCTGTACCATTTGTACCAGCACCCAAAGATGGATTTCGACTCCATCCTGGTTACCCTCGGGTTCAAATTTACCGCCCCTGCCGAGATCCAGGGCAAGCTGCCCTTCCTGGTGAAGAAGTACAAAGACATCCGTACCTCCTCCGACGATACCGCAGGCCAACGCTGGGTGATGGGAAACATAAGCAAACTCGCCACCGGAAATGTCTCTCTGAGCACCCTCAGCAAACAAATCAAACTATAAACTCACAACTCACCACTCTTAACTAATCACTCACCATCTGTCATGAGCGAAGACATTTTTCAGGGATATAAAGGACGCGCACTTGCCGTTCTGCAGAAATTCAATGCCCGGGTATGGGCCAAAGTGAGGGTCGACTCCTCCCGCGGTACCTTTGAAGGCACTATTCTCCCCCGCGCCGAGAACACCGACGACAAGCATCTTGTGCTGAAGATCTTTACCGGCTACAACATCGGTGTCGACATCGACGGGATCACCCACATCGAAGAGCTTGGCTATAAGAAAGCTGTTTACAAAATTCCTGAAAAGGAGTTTCCCTATTCGAAGGATCGGCGCAATGTGAAGTTGCTGGGAACCGGCGGCACCATTGCATCACGCCTCGATTACCGCACCGGGGCAGTTATTCCGGCTTTTTCACCCGGTGAGCTGTACGGCGCGGTTCCGGAACTTGCCGACATCTGTAATCTTACCACCGAGAAACTCTTTGCGGTCTTCAGCGAGAACATGGGGCCTGAACAATACAAGAAACTGGCCATTGCAATCGGGGAGGAGATCGAAAAGGGGATCGACGGCATCATCATTGGTCATGGAACCGATACCCTCCACTATACTTCGGCTGCCCTTACCTTCATGGTTCAAAATTCGCCGATCCCGATCGTACTCGTGGGCTCGCAGCGTTCGAGCGACCGCCCCAGCTCCGATGCCGCACTCAACCTGATGCACGCCGCCACGGCTGCCGCTCACGGCGATATTGCCGAGGTTATGGTCTGCATGTTCGGGCCCACCTCCGACGAATACGGATTTCTGCACAAGGGAACACGCGTGCGCAAGATGCACTCCTCCTACCGTTCTACCTTCCGCACCATCGGCGACACACCGCTGGCAACTGTTACCCGGGCCGGAGTTGTGCCTATCAAGCAGGAGTACCATCACCGCCGCACTGACCGCAAGGTGACCATCATGCCCTACTACGAAGAGAAGGTGACCATGATCTATTACTATACCAACATGCAACCCGATGTAATCGACGCTTTGGTGGATGCAGGTTACAAAGGGATCATTATTATTGGTACCGGTCTGGGACATGTCAACAAGCCGATCTACCCGGCCATCGAACGGGCCATTGCCAAAGGCGTTGCCATCTACATGACCGTGCAAACCCTCTGGGGCTATGTCCACATGTTCGTTTACGATACAGGCCGCGACCTCATGGCCAAGGGAATCATCCCCGCCGAGAACATGCTCCCCGAAACCGCCTTTATCAAGCTGAGCTGGGCTTTAGGACAAACAAGCGACCTGGCAAAGGTGAAGGAGATTATGCTCACCCCTATCAACGACGAGATCACCCCGCGCGAACCCTACAACGGCTATCTCATCTATCAGGGCGGAGTTCCCGAAGTCGAGGAGTTCATCAGGAATTTTCACAAATAGCGGGTCAGCAAATTCTGTTTTGTTCGTTCCATCTCTTTGAACAGGTTCATTGCAATTTTCGGATCGTTAATGTGAAGCTTCGTGTTCATTAAATCATGCGAAGGAGATAACAGCGTCGTAATCATCCTGAAGCCTTAACCAGAATTTCACTTGGATGTATGGTTCTAAGTTTGTAATTTATGTTATTCCAAATTCTTTATGTTTGCTTTTCAAACTATCGCTTACTTGGGCAGTTTCTTTAATCTTAATTAATTCAATCATAATATGTCCATCAATAAGTATTTTGGGATTAATGGAAAGTTTAAAGATTTCGCCATAAACCCGTTTTTTTGTTTCAAAATCAAAATCTGATTTTCTTCGGATGCATTTTTTATAGGTTATATAGTTCGAAATAAGAATGAAAGGATAGAAAATGGGCAATAATAAAAGAGATGTTGTCTTTATTCTTGTAAAATGCAGCTTTTTTATTTCAAAACCAGCTAAAATTGATAGCACTCTCAGCTTTTGGATTCCTATCAAAAAAATATGTCCAAAATAGATTTCATTTGTAATAGTCTTGTCAGTCATCCAGATACTGTCTAATTCATTTGGTGGCATCATAGAATTAAATCGCTCGCTTTCAGAGAGTAAATAGCTCAATTTTGACCTTAAGTTAGAATAGTTTGGTGTTGTAATTAAAAGTATACCATCTTTTTTAAGAACCCTGTTAAACTCTTTAAGTGCCATAAATTGGTCACTAAAGTGTTCAATTCCTTCCTGACAAATTATAAAATCATTAGAAGAATCTGTTAATGGCAAACCTTCTCTGATATTCGCTCTTAAGCAGTCTAATCCTTCCAATTCGA
The DNA here is from genome assembly GCA_964355115.1 of uncultured Prolixibacteraceae bacterium. Lineage (GTDB taxonomy): Bacteria > Bacteroidota > Bacteroidia > Bacteroidales > FEN-979 > JANXZO01. The sequence continues at coordinate 3,859 of CAYHCQ010000113.1, forward strand.
AATATTCCGGGAATAAGTCTATTGGGATGGGATTTGCTCCAATGTCCATTAATATTTTGGATGTTATTCCGTTTCCAGCCGGAAAATCAACAACTTTTTTTTCTTTTAACAACTCACTGTTTTTGAGAATAAATCTCTTAACATAAAATTTAATACTTTTCGAATTGTCTTCGTATTTCATATTGGTGTGCTGTTTTTTCTTCGGTTTGAAAATAAGGGCCGGTTAAAAACCAGCCCTTATTTAATAACACCCTGTTACTCTGTTACTCTGTGCCTCTGTTACTCTGTCACCTCATCACCTTGTCACTGCAATCTTATGCGTATTGCTGTGCCCGTTGATGGTTACCTCCACAAAATAAAACCCCTGTTTTAGTGAACTGACATCAAGCGAGGTTGTGCTTTGGCCGGCCGGATAGCTTGCCGGTTCGATGGTTCTGACACAATTGCCCGGGAGATCGAAAATCTTTATGCTGACAGCTCCGGATTTGTTCAGTGTAAACTGGAGATTGGCCTTCTCGGAGGCAGGATTCGGGAAGATTTTCAGGTTCATGTCGTTGTTCAGTTCGCTGGTGCCGACCCAAACCACCTCGTCGGTGGCATTCATGATGAAACCGGCGGTATTGTCCATCAGCAATCCGACGAAATGAAGGTTCTCATACACCCAGTCAGTGGGAAGGGTATAATCGTAATGGAACAGGTGTGACGAACCGGCTGTGATCGGGGCCGCAATACTGCCCGGCGTTCCGAATGGCCCGTCGAGGATGATACGGCCCACGTGGTCGTAATGCATCTCAGCTGCAGGGATTGTACCCGGCATGGTTTCGAATCCGCACATCGCGCCATAAGAGCCGCCGGCATAATAGTTTTCCTGTGCCCAGTCAGGTGCGGTTCCGTAGAGGCTGTCTTCCAGTATTACTGCCGCAAACCGCATTTCGTTGTAAATGTCAAGCAGGAATGTCGATTTCACATCGAAGGAGACCAGCCGGGAAGTGGGGTTCCATGCAAAGTTCACGACCTCGATAGTAGCCGGTGTAACGGCATCAATCTCTTCGAGGTAGCCTTCTTCAAATTCGCTCGGGTCCCACATTTTAACGCGGTTGATGGTGCCGCTCGGATAGCCGGGGAAGTCGGGAATGATATTGGGTATCTCATCATCCCAGTCGTTAACCACCATGGGATCGCCGTTGTGCACTGCAGCGCCGATCCATGTTTCGGGGTAGGTTTCACTCATGTAGTCCATGAAACAGATCCCGCGCACGCACCAGCCGCACCAGGTTCCGGTGGCCTCTTCACAGAAGACCTTTTTGGCCGGTATATATGGAACTACGCCGACATGGGTCGAGAGGGTATCGTTTGCCGGGTCGTTGTCGCTGCCACCATTAACATTCTGCACCTTAACATGCACATTGTATGTTCCCGGATCGGGGAAGTTGAGCTCTGTGGGATGGTTAAAGTCATAGGACTCACCCAGCGCGAGATTCTCGCCGGTTACAGAATAGATAACAGGCGTTCCCGTTCCTATGGTATAGGCAATATCGAAAGAGTTGAGGGGTGTCGTACCAAGGTTCTTCACCTTTCCTTCGAGGGATGCCGGATGTCCGATTTCAAGGTAGAGGGGCAGCGTTATGCCTGTAAGTGCAGCATCAAGCGCAGGGGGTGTCATGACCAGGATATCGTCGACGAACCAGTAGTCGATGTTGTACATGTTCCCGGTAAGGTAAAAGCAGAACTGGAATCCTGCGCCAACGTCTGAATTTGAGATGGAAATAACTTTGGTATCTGATTCGATATTTCCGGTCGGCGTGACTTCCCATACCGAGGTCCATGCTCCTGAACCGGTGCGGGTGGCTACACCGAGTTTCGGTGCCGGGTTGTCGTACCAGTCGTACATGTGGTTGAACATCAGTGTCACAGTTGTAAGGCCTGTGAGGTTGATTACAGGGGAGATAAGGCGGGTGGTAAAAGTACCGCTCGTATAGGTGAATTTCCCTTCGGGGGCGGTCCCGCCTGCCTTGCTGCTGGCGGCACAGCTCCATTTATTGGCCAGCTGGTCGATGGTCCAGCCGGTAGGCGGCATCTGGCCGCCGCTGAAGTTTTCCGAGAGGTAGGTTTGTGCGGAAACATATCCGGCTATGGAAAGCAGGATGGCAAGAAAGAAGATTTTTTTCATGGTTGTTTGGTTTTGGTTTGACTTCCTGTGATAAAACATACGGGATATAAAGTTATCAAATAATTGTTAATCACTTCAAAAATTAATTTCGTCACGCGTCACGCTTTTCGTCACGCGTCACGCTTTTCGTCACGCGTCACGCTTTTCGTCACGCGTCACGCCCTTAATCGTCCGAAAACTTTCTGAGCAACTCCCTGTATTGCGAAAATACAGTTGCCCGGGAGACGAAACCGACATATTTGCCGTCCTTCACAACAGGTAGGTTGAAGCGGTCGCCCGACTGGAACATCTGCACGACGGTATCCATCGAATCATCGGGGCTCACCGAATAGTCGGGCATGAACATCAGGTCTTTCACCAGGGTTGCTTCGTACAGGCTACTGTCGAACATGATCTGGCGTATGTTGTCGAGCAAAACAATACCGCAGAAGTTCCCCTCATCATCAACCACCGGGAACACATTTCGTGAAGCCTTTGCCACCACTTTAACAAGTTCACCCAAGGTTGCCTCGGGATTCACCCTTGCGAAATTGGTTTCAATAAGCTGCCTGATGTTCATAAATGAAAGTACCGCCTTGTCCTTGTCGTGGGTGATAAGCTCCTTCCGGAGGGCAAGCTGGCGTGTATATATCGAATGTTTTTCAAAAATATGAGAAGTCAGGTAGGCCCCGGTTGCCACGATCATCAGCGGAGTGAGCAATGCATATCCCCCGGTTATCTCGGCGATGAGAAAGATAGCTGTAAGCGGGGCGTGCATCACCCCGGCCATCACCCCGGCCATGCCAACAAGGGCAAAATTGCTCAGTGAGAGGCTGAGGCCGAACACCGTGTTCAGGAGGTTGGCAAAGAAGAAGCCGCTGATTCCACCCACGAACAGCGCCGGAGCAAAAGTTCCTCCGATACCGCCTGCACCCTGGGTTACGGCCATGGCCACCACCTTCATGAGGATAAGCAGGAAAATGATGCTAAGGAATAGCCATGGGATCTCTTTCATCGAACCGAAAAATTCCGGGTTTCCGATGAGTGAACCGTTGCCGTTGATCACCTCTTTCAAAATTGTGTACCCCTCGCCGAAAAGGGAAGGATATACGAAAATCAATCCGGAAAGTATAATTCCCGACAACAGGATCCGCCATTTCGGGACCACCTTCTCCATCAGTTTCTCTATCCCTATGCTGCCACGGATAAAAAAGACGGAAACAAGTCCGGTAAATGCGCTCAGTAATACATAAAAAGGAATATGGCGCATGATGAACGGACTGCTGAGTGTAAAGTTGAACAGAACTTCGTTTCCCATGAGGAGGTAGGAAACAATTGAAGCAGTCACGGTCGTGATCATCAGGGGGATCAGCGTGGCGAGGGTGAGGTCGAGCATCAGGATTTCGATGACGAAAATCGCTCCGGCAATTGGCGCCTCGAAGATCCCGGCTATTGCTCCGGCAGCCCCGCAACCGATGAGCAGGGTGGTGGTTTTGTAGTCGAGGCGGAAAATCCGTGCCAGGCCCGAACCAATCGATGATCCGGTGAGAACAATTGGGGCTTCGGGCCCCACCGATCCGCCAAAGCCGAGCGTGAGCGTGCATGCCACCATCGACGACCAGGTGTTGTGAGGCGCGATGTTGCCATGGTTGCGCGACATGGAATAAAGTACCTTGCTTACTCCATGGCTGATGTTGTCCTTAAGAATGTACTTCAGAAATATCACAGTGAGTGTGATGCCGATAAGCGGGTACGCCAGGTAGAGGTAATAACTGCCTTCGAACCTGAACCCATTGGTAAGTAGATAGTTGGTGTAGTAGAGCGTATTTTTCAGAACGCCTGCTGCAAGTCCGCTCCCGATTCCGACAATGATACTTAGAATAAATACGAACTCCCGGTGTCTGATATTACGCAGCCGCCACACAAACAATCGCCCTGTAAAACTTTTTGGTCTCATCCTGATTACAAATGTAAATTAATTGTCAGGATATATGCAACATCGGCTTCCGCAGGATATTTGTCTAATAGGAGATGGAATATAAAAATTCCCAGCCCCAGCTGTTGGTGAGCGGGAACCATATACTGCGCACACCCATTTCAATTGGCGCAACGAACCGCAGAAGGTGAAAATCGGCAGTAAGTTCCGCCCCGGCAGATTCATAAATATCAATATTGCTGTTATCCCAACCCTGGGCCCGGTCATAGAATAGGTTCAGCGTGAAGCGCTTGACATACATAACCGAACCCGCGCTGAAATCGGGATAAAAGAGGGGCAGTTTGTAGTTAAACTTCAGGCTCAGAAGTTCAGGATCACTAATCCCTGAGTACCCGCGCGGGAAATTGATCATATCGGCGAAGGAGTAAGCCAGTTCTGTGTCGTAACGCCGCTGGTAGCCGGTATAAAACCAGATCCCATGATGGCGGAAGATTCCCGGGAAAAAGAGGTGTGTCTCTGCTGCGAAGATCGAACCCATGTTGTTGCCGTTAAACGGGGTATCTCCGTAGTTCAGGTCCAAAACCTGCCCGATTCTAGGGTAGACATCCTTCAGGTTCGAACGTTGGTATTGTGCCCCATATACCCTGTAATTCATTGACTGAATGAGTCCTTCGGTAAATTCGGGCGGCGTGGATCCGTTGTGCGCTACATTTGTGAGTGTGGTGCCGATAGAGGGTGTAAGACTCCGTTCCCACCTCCCGTGCGAAAAATTGAAAGGTATGCTGATGTTGGCTTTGAAGTTCATCTCCCGGAAGGTGAACCTGATATTTTCATGCGCTTCGCCTACCTTGTAGTAGGATGCCCTGTTCCCGATATCAAACCGGAAGTCGAAAACCGGGTACCAGCCCCGGTAGCTCAGGCCCGCAAAGAATTTTCCGGTTTGTTCGTTCACGTCATACTCCCAGCCGGCACTTGCAAAGGTCGTGCTGAGAGTATTCTGGGAAAGGACCATCACGCCAGGATTGAAAGTGAGGTTGGTGATGTCGAAAGAGAGCGGTGCCCAGCTGTGAGGATTAAAAAGGTGAGCTGCCTTTGAATATTTTTTTGTGGTATAGATCTTTCCTGTAACCGTGTCGGCAGTCATATCCACATTGTCCTTCTGATTCATTTTCCAGATGTTGCGCAGCAGAACGCTATCCTGGATGTTGGCACCTTCCTGCCTGGCAAGATCATCGTGAAGCTTAACCCGGTGGTCGTCGACCTTTGCAAGTGGAATCCATGCTGAAGTATCAATGTCAGCTTCTCCGACCATAAGCCCGTCGGAGGTGTAGTCGCAGTATATCATTGACCTTTTATCAGAAGAAAAATCGGGATCGAAGGCACCGAATTCAGAGGATGTTACCTGGTAAACAGTATGGGTAAGCGTATCCAGTGCATAGATGTTCTCAACACCGGAATAGTCGATGCTGAAAATAATGTATTGCTTGAAAAAAAATGTAGGGCCGGTAAACTCATTGTAAACGAAGGGCAGATGCTGGTCTATCCTTCCGGAGGCAACATCCAGGATAGCAATGGTTTGACCCCGTTCGTTCTGGAGGGTGAAGATGATCTTGCTTGCATCCGACGACCAGTTGGGGGTGATTGCCTGGTCGTAATTGTTCAGTGGGTAATCTCTGACGATTTTACCGGATGGGACTTCAACAACCCTGATTGAACATTTGTTTTCCGGTGTAACTGTTACAGCCGCAATGAGGAGTCCGTCGGACGACAGAACTGGCGAAAAATACCGGGTACCATGTAACAGGGTCTGCACCCTCTTTTTTTCTCTGTCGTACAATTTGATCTCTGCATAGCTTCTGTTTCCCCACCGGATGTCGGGTTCCTCCTCGGCCCAGGTTATCCATTTATCAGAAACAGAGGTAGTTCCACTGATGTGATGTCCGGGAGTAAGGAGAATATGCTCCTTGCCGGTTTTACGGTCGATGGTAACAAACCTGTCGACATCGTCCATGCTTGACCTGTCGGCCAGAATTGTAGAATCATTTAATAAGAGCGGGCGGATGTAATTGGTGTGGTTTTTAGGATTGCGTTTTGTTATATATCTGATACCTGTGTGTACCGAAGCCTGCATCTGTCTGCCCCAGCCGCTGTCGAGCCGGGTAAGGGATTGGCGGTACAATTTCGTTTTTGAAAGTCCCGTATTTTGCTTGATCCCGCTGGAGAAAGGAACAACCATAAACGGGAGTTTTGCCGAACGGTCGATCGGCAGGTTCCACACATCTGCTCCGTAATCTCTTCGGGCCTGACCCACCAGGAAATACCCCAGCATATATGCATCCGGTACGTAGGTTTTATAGGAACCCAGTACTGCCTTATCGTAAGAGTATATTCCCTTTTCGGCCAACTGCGCCCGGAGCGGAGCTTCAAACAAGGCGGAGCGGCCCCGGCCTGTCTTGCTCAGTGCGGTTTCTGTAACGGTGGCATCGCCTTCGAGGAACCAGGCAGGTACGAACAACCCCAGCATCGCACCGGTTGCCTGCTCGCCGAATAACACGTATAAACCCTTGGTAAACCCCTGGTTCATTTTGCTGATCTGAACAGCATGACGGTATTCATGGATCGTTAGCTGTTCGAGCCACTCTTCGGCGTAGGTGATCTGCGACGGACAGGTATACATCTCGATCCGTTTCGGCGCCCATACGGTGACCCCGTTAGAAGTTACGGTTTGGGTATGCAGCAGGACGGGGATACGGGGGACTTTAGCCTGCAGGGTTTTCGTCTCATTGCGTGCAGTTATATCGAGGATGTTGGCCAGGTACTGGGCCTTGTGCTCAAATTCAACCGGAAAGATTAGTCTGTATTTGTCGGTCTTTATCTGCCGCCACCGAAGCGATGCAGGATCCTGCCCCGTGCTGTAATACTGTCCGTAACCGGCAACCCCGGCCACAAGCAAGAATATGACTGCAAAACCCCATTTCACCATCTCACCATCTCCCAACAATGATCTTTCCGGTCGCCTGCCACGACGCACCCTTCAGTTTAATTGTATATATCCCGCCGGGAAGCGGCCTGAGATCTAAGTTTTTACGAAAATTACCCTTGGGGGCGTAAACATCTTCACTGTATATTGCCATACCGACCTGGTTATAAACAGTGAACTCAATCGACCCGTCGTCGGGGAGATCTGTGTTTACGGTGAATCGGCCATCACAAGGAACAGGATAAACGATGAACTTCGCCCGTGGTTTAACTTCCCCCGTGCCTGTAATGACCGAAACATAAATGTGGTTTGATGTATCCGAGGAACAGCTGTTCACTGATGCCTGATCCCAGTAGATTCCTGTATCAACAGCGGTGTAATATTGACTGGTGGCGCCGGGAAGCGCTACCCCATTCAGGTACCATTGATTGTAATTTATAACGCTGCTTATCATAAGGTCACCTGCTTGTGAGATAACAGGTGTTTCGGGAACCGGTGTAAACTGAATCGGAAGCGGAGGCGACTGTGGTCCGGCCCCGCAACTGTTGTTGGCGAACACGATGATGCTGCCTGATGAGGCGCTCGATGGATAGTTTACAGTGATTGAGGGAGTTCCTCCGCCGGATACTATGACGGCACCC
>CAYHCQ010000114.1:0-11291 GCA_964355115.1 uncultured Prolixibacteraceae bacterium
ACCTCCGCCGTGACAGGGCGGCATTCTAACCAACTGAACTACCGATCCTCAATTGGTAGTGCAAAACTAAGTCATTTTTTCCGAAAAGCCAACATCTTTTTTAAAATTCTTTCACAAAGGCCCCATTAATTGCGACCGGATGGCACTTTATTCCCAAAATGCCTGCATCCCTGCACCATATACGGGTTCTCCATCTGCTGTTTGTTCCGTCGATAATAATCTCGCCAACGTTAAAAACACTGCAAATCCGACGAATTGACACATCGGGGTTTCCTGTAATAACCAGATAATCAACCTTTACTGTCTTTTTCAGGGAATGCGGGATCTTTCCCCGGAGCAATGCGATCCGCGTTTTACCGAAATTTATGATATCTCCTTGCTCCCGGAGCTGAAGATTCTTCATGAACAGGTTTTTTACACCATGGTCACCTTCAAGGTGTACAACTCTCCTCTCCTTTACACCTCGGGCGCTGGCAATATTTGATGCTATTTCAGCAACATACTGAGGTAGGACTGCAACTGAATCAACGGTCCGGAATACCAGGCATGCCTTATCCTGAGTAATAAAATCGAGAACCAGGCACCCCTTGACATTGTAGGTGATAAAACAATTCTGTGAAAACCGGTTAATCCGAAAGAACAAAAATGAAATTTGAAGTGAGATCATAACCAATAAGGCAACCCAAAGATATCCTCGCTTCCCGGTCTGGAAAAACAGGAACCCGGTTCCGATCAGCACATAAAGAAGTATCATCTCTTCAAATGAGAGGAATATTCCACGAATGGTTGAAAATGGCAACCCTTCAATTCCATGAATCAGGGTATTCAGCAACCATACAAGCCAGCTGAGAAGACTGCCAGCAATCATGGCCAGTCCTGAAACGGGACTTAAGGCAAGCGCAATAATTCCGGCATAGATGATCAGGCTTGAAAGCGGCACAACAGCTATGTTGGTTAAAAGGAAATAGTTCGGAAACTGATGAAAGGCAAAGAGTGTAAGCGGGAGTGTTGCGATGGTTGCAGCCAGTGAGCATGCAATGACCGACCATATTTTGTCAAAAATCCATACCGGCGAGACAACAAGTTCATAGATAGGCTTGTAAAATAATACGATACCTGATACCGCGCAGTAAGAGAGCTGAAACCCAATGTCCATGAGAAGAAAAGGATTGGTTGAAATGATCAGAAAAAGTGAAGCGGCAAGAATATTGAACATATCGGGCGACCGTTCAAAGGAGCGTCCTGCAATAACAAAACTCAACATAGTTGCGGCCCTGAAGACGCTAGGCGATAAACCGGTGAGTAAGGCATAAAACCAGATAAAGCCAATTAATATAGTTGTTTTAAAAAACCTCATCCGTCTGTTCCGGCCCAGAAACCCGAGAATAAAATCCAGGAAAAGGTAAATGATTCCAACATGCATCCCCGATACCGACAGAATATGCATTGCGCCGGTGGCAGAATATTCGCGCCGGAGTTCCGGATCTATTCCCCCTGTATACCCCAGAAGGAGTGCTGCCGCAACTCCAAATTCTCTTCCTGTAAGTTTCAACTGACATAAAACATCCAGTAACCTGTTGCGCAAGACGAATGCCAGGCGTTGAACCGGATAGCCAGGCGGAATATCGACCAATTTCCACTGGTACGATCCCAGATAACCCTGATGTGTAATTCCCCTGGATGCGAGGAATGCAGAATAATTAAAAGAATTTGGGTTTGAATTGGCCGCAACAGGCTCAAAACTCCCATGAACAAGGAGCATATCTCCATGCTGAAGAGCCCTTTCTGAAGGACGGATTTTACAGGTTACCTGCGCTCGCCCGCATGAGGCTACCCATTGCGGACCCTCTTGCCTGAATAAAAAACATAGATTTAACCTGTAATTATTTCCCTTTACAACCGGAGGTTCATCAACAACTCCAAGAAATAACCCCTGTGGCTTTTTTCCGACAAATCCCGGCTTTTCAGTATCGGTATGCATTGTTATGAGCTGAAATCCGGCTATTAATATGGTGGTATAGATAATTGCGCCGGGAACCCAGCGAAAACGGTAGGAAAAGAGGAAGAGAGAAAACCTGCAACACCCGGTCACGGTTAACAACAACACAATATTGACCCAAAGCGGGACTGGTACAGGCTTTTCCAGCATGATCCCAATTACTATTCCGGCAATAAATGGAAATACAAGCCTGAGGAGAGGATAAGGGCGCCAGGGATTCATTGGTTTTCTTTTTCTTTCTCCTTAATCAGGAAAATCGAAAAAGGTAAACCGAAAATCAGTCACAAAATTTCAAAAGATATCCACCGGCCTTGTCGGAACCCTTTTCAGAGGCAGCTTTCCAGTCGTTGCAGGCCTCCTGAGTTTCTCCAAGATACTGATGCGCAACGCCCCTGTTGGTAAGGGCCTCGGGATCGTTTGGCGAGAGTTCCAGAATGTAATCGTATTCATTCAATGCCTCACCGTATTTCTTAAGATACAGGTAGGCAAGTGCCCTGTTATGCCGGGAATTCAGATCATCGGAATTAACAACCAGGGCTAATGAGAAATCATGAACTGCATCTTCATAATTTCCGGATGCGGCCTTGGCTGCGCCCCTGCTGGAATAATACTCGAACTGATTGGTATCCAGCCTTATGGCCTCGTTAAAATCCTGTATCGCTCCTCTGTAATCCAGTTGGTTATAACGACAAAGGCCCCTGTTGTAGAAGGCCTCGGTAAAATCAGGCTTGTACTGGAGAGCCCTTGAAAAATCCATTTCTGCTTCCCGGTATGCACCCAGGTCGAATCGCGCGAGGCCCAGGTTGTGGTAAGCCTCCGGAAAATTCACCTTCAGGGAGATTGCCTTGCTGTAATCGGTTATTGCTCCGGAATAGTCTTTGAGGTAATCACGGGCTATACCCCGGTTATAATAGGGTTCCGGATATGAAGGACGCAATTGGATTACCTTTGTGAAGTCCCTTATGGCCCCTGTATTATCTTTCATTTCACTGCGGGCAATTCCCCGGTTATACCAGGGTTCTGCTTCGCTGGAATCGATCTGAATGGCTTTATCGAAATCCTTAATGGCCTCCTTGAAATCTCCAAGTTTAGCCTTCAGTATCCCTGAATCGATCAACACCTTCTGTTCCGACGACTGGGCCACAGAAGAGCCAGCAAGGAATAAGAGAAGAAATCCAAACAGAAACTGCCTGACCATTGAGCTGTTGCACAGTATTATTTGCAATATTTAATGATCAGGTTTTTGGAAGCATCCAAACCAAGTGAATAGGCCATATTCCAGTCGGCACATGCACCTGCAGCATCACCGAGCGCCTGTTTAACACGACCACGGTTATCAAAGGCATCCGCATAATCTTTCTTGATGGATATTGCCTTGTTCAGGTCGGCAAGAGCCCCCTGAAAATCTTTGAGCATCATTTTGCCGGCAGCTCTGTTGTTGTATGCAGACGCATTGCCGGGATTGGATTTAAGCGCTTCATTGTAATCCTGAATAGCTCCGCTGTAATCCTGAAGATAGTGGCGCATCATACCACGATTTGTATATATATCGGGGTATTTGGGATCGAGCTTTACAACTTCATCGTAATTGGTGAGCGCACCTTTAAAATCCTGCTTCATGAATTTCAGTGCTGCCATGTAATTGTACGCAAGTGCATTGCTATGATCGAGATCGATACATTTGGCCAGGTCCTGCTCAGCACCGGCATAATCCTTGGTTTCGAAGCGGCTTATTCCCTTTACAAAGTAGGCTTTTGCAAAGTTCGGCTCCAGTTTGATGGCCTCGGTGGCATCAGAAATTGCTGCCGGGTAATTTGACTGCATCATGTAGGAGTAACCTCGCTTCATATAGGTATTGGCGTTTTTTTTCAGATTAAGCGACTGGGAATAGTCGTTGATGGCTCCCTGATAATCGCCTGCCATGCCTTTTTTGCATCCTGCATTGAACAGGTCCATAGCCTGCTGTTCCTTGGGGTCGGTGATGGTTTTTGCAGGGAAAATGGTTTTATACAATTCCTCCTTGGAATATTTTTTCAGCTGCTTCTTATCGGGGTTGTTTGTATCGGGTTTCACCGGATTGATCTTCACTACCTTTTTCTGACTTTGAATCGGAGGCTGATTCTGGGCGTAGGCATAGGAGGAGGCCAGAAATAACACAATAAGGGCAATCGATTTAATCACTTTCATGGATTTTCTTTTGGTTAACTAGTAAACTCATTTCTCCCTCAAATATTGTACCATGAGCCCTGCTGTTCGTTTGGCAGCACCCGGCCCTCCCAGTTTCTGCTTCACATCTTCATACCCTGCTAAAATCCCCTGCCTGATGTTTTCATCGTCAAGAACCTGCCTCAGAGTGCGTTCAAGATTTTCTGGTGAAAGCTCATCCTGAATCAGTTCTGTAACGACTGGTTTATTGGCAATAAGATTTACCAGAGAGATATAATTCACATTTACAATCCGCCTGGCAACCATGTAGGAAAGAGCATTGCCTTTATAGCAAACAACCTGAGGTATGCCAAAGAGGGCCGTTTCAAGTGTAGCGGTGCCTGAAGTTACCAACGCTGCAGATGAGTGGCTCAGCAAATCGTATGTCTGCCCTTTGACCAGTTGTATCCCGGCTTTATCTGTGTATTTCCCATAAAAATCAGCCTCAATTGACGGAGCCCCGGCGATCACAAACTGGTAGCCCGGGAAGGCCTCCTTGACCGATAGCATCTCCGTCAGCATTTTGCCGATCTCCATCTTACGGCTGCCAGGTAAAAGCGCAATGATGGGCTGATCCTCAAGGTGATTTCTATCGAGAAAACTTGCCCGGCTGTTGAGTTCCATCCCCTTATAAATCACATCAAGCAGCGGGTGTCCTACAAAGTCAACAGGATAATTAAACCGTGCATAGAATTCTTTTTCAAAAGGGAGGATAACAAACATCTTATCGACGCAGGCCTTGACTTTTTTAACACGGGAGGAATGCCAGGCCCACAGTTGTGGGGAGATATAATAAAATACCCGGATTCCCTGTTCGGAAGCAAATTTCGCCATGCGCAGGTTAAACCCCGGATAATCAATGAGTAGAAGCACATCGGGCTTGAATGCAACAAGATCGGACTTACAAAAACGAAAATTACGAAGAATGTCGGGGAGATGAGAGACAACCTCAGCAAAACCCATGAAGGCAAGGTCGCGGTAGTGCTTAACAAGCTCACCTCCCTGCTGCTGCATGAGATTTCCGCCCCAGCAACGGAACTGAGCACCGGGATCCGACTCCTTCAGCTCTTTCATCAGATTCGATGCATGAAGGTCGCCTGAGGCCTCACCGGCTATGACATAGTACCGCATTAAAACCAGGTTTTAAGAGTTTCCAGCGCCCGGGTGGCAGTAAAGTCGAACTGAACCGGAACCACCGAAACATAGTTGTGCTCAAGGGCCCACTGATCGGTATCCTCTCCGTTTCCGATCTTGACGAAAACTCCTTTCATCCAGTAGTATTTTTCACCATGGGGGTCTTCCCGTTCATCAAAATCCTCCTGCCACGTTCCCTCCGACTGGCGGCAAACCATTATTCCACGAATTTCCTGTTCTGGAACATCGGGAATATTTACATTAAGGCAGATGCCATCCGGTAAACCTCTGGCAATAACCGCTTCAGCTATTTTCCTGACAAATTTTCCGGATGGATTAAAATCGGCATTGTGACTATAGTTTCCCAGCGAAAAGCCAACAGATGGGACACCGGCAAGCGCTCCTTCGAAAACGGCTGCCATCGTTCCCGAATAGATCACGTTAATCGAAGCATTGGTTCCATGATTAATGCCTGAAAAGAGAAAATCGGGACGACGCTTCATAACCACCTTGAAAGCCAGTTTCACACAATCGGCAGGGGTGCCGTTGCAACTGTACTCTTCATAGTCCTTTCCCTTCGAGATCAACTCCAGCCTGAGCGGATGTGCAATTGTAACGGCATGGGCAGTTCCCGACTGAGGGCGGTCGGGTGCGACCACGACAATTCTTCCATAAGGCCTTATATAGTTGATCAGGGCCCGGATCCCGGGAGCCTTTACACTGTCATCGTTGGTGATAAGAATGAGTGGTTTTTTGTTCATCCGCGATCGGTTCCGCCTGTTTAAAATCACTTACAAGTGTTCAAAATTAGGAATTATTTAGGTAGCTTTGAGCCGCTCAATCAGAAAATCCCCTTATGACCAGAACTATTGTCATTACCATACTTCTGCTGCCGCTTATTCTCGGTGCACAAAACCTGTTGCCTAACCCGGAATTTGAAAATAAAAGCGGCTGCCCGGAGAAACCCGGGCAGATTACACTTGCAAACTATTGGTTCAGTCCCGACCTGGGAACACCCGATTATTTCAATTCGTGCAGCCCGGGCATGGATTATGGTACAGAGTTCAATAAACGTGGCGGACAATTGCCCCATTCAGGAACCGGTTTTGCAGGTTTACAGTTCTACCTGATGAACCGCAACGAATACTATGAATATATTGAAACTGCCATCGATACTTTTCTTACCGCAGACCGGTTGTACTGCCTAACCGCTTACGTCAGTCTTGGAGAGGCTCCATACGCGTTCAGGCAACTTGGATTTCTTCTTTCGGCAGGTGAAATAAAATCGAAAGCTCAGGGGAAGCTGAAATATCCGTTCCAGAAACTAGAAAATGGCAGGTATTTGCTGGAAACAAATGGCTGGATGTGTATCAGTGCATTGTACAGGGCAAAGGGAGGAGAACGATTTCTGACACTGGGAGGATATTCACCGAAGGAGGATTTCTGGAATATTCAACTGCGTTCGGCGACCGATTCGTTGTTTAAATCGACCTATTACTTTATCGATGACATTGTACTGGAAGAGGTAAGTGACTCATCTGCATGCCGGTGCAAGACTCAGAAATAGTCATCAGAAATTTAAAAGTTCTTCGTAAAGCTCCTTAACAGGCAGACCCATCACATTGAAAAAGGATCCTTCAATCTTATTAATTCCAATATAGCCGATCCACTCCTGGATACCATAACCGCCTGCTTTATCAAACGGCTGGAAATTATCGATATAATAATCGATTTCATCAAGGCTAAGCTCTTTAAATGTGACTGAAGAGAGGGCATGAAAAGTCTTGTTTTTCCTCTTCGATTTAAGGCAAACTGCTGTGATCACATCGTGTTTACGACCAGAAAGTTTCTGTAACATAGAAACCGCCTCCGTATAATTGCCTGGTTTTCCGAGAATCTCATCCCCAAGAGAAACGATGGTATCGGCCGTTATCACGATGGCCTTTTCATCCATACGGGAGGTGTCAAAACTTGCCGCTTTTAGTTCAGCCAGATAAACTGCGATCTGCTCGGGTGATAATCCATCCGGATATACCTCAATCACCTGGGTGCTCCGGATCTCAAAATCAATACCAAGTTCCTTTAGCAGATACTGCCTGCGGGGCGATTGCGATGCCAGAATGATGTGCCGTCCCTGTAACCTGTAGTTTATCATATGTCAGATACTTATAGATACCAGTTCCATTGATAAAATCCCTGCAAACATAATTAGTTTGCAGAGAGAACTCAGAAAATGAAAATCCTCTTTTTTCTTTGCACGGAAAAGCTGAAAAAGCAGATAAACAGCAGGCAACTGAACAACAAACATAAAATACCAGAATACCAGATACCATTCCCGTCGAATCATCCACACCTGGGAATAAACCAGGAGTACGATCGTAAGGAGAACGAGGCCGGCAACGATCCATCGAGTTGTGTTAATCCCTGCAACAATCGGAAGTGTGCGGCAGCCGAATGTTTTATCCCCCTTATAATCCTCCATATCCTTAATAATTTCCCTGAAAAGTGAAACCAGGAAAGCAAACAATCCATAGGCAAAAAATAATTTCGCGACAAAGCTGAGTTCAGGCCTAACCGTGATGAACATAACCGGATCAAGGCGCAGCCACATGAATTCACCCACCCAGGTCAATAAAATCACAAGGGATGCAAAGAGAGCAACAACCAGGTTTCCCCAGAGAACCATTCGCTTATAGCGGGCTGAATAAAACCACAACATACCGGAAATAACGGGAAAAATCATAGCCACAGCAAATGATCTGACGCGAAAAGCCAGGTAAAATCCGACTAAAATGGCCAGGATATTTAGCAGGATATGCAATTTGATTGCACCCCGGGCAGAAATCAGCCGGTCGACTACAAGTTTGCCGGGCTTGTTGATAGCATCTATTTTTATATCGAAATAGTCGTTTATAACATACCCCCCCGACGCAAGAAGCAGAGTTGCAACAATCTGTAAAATAAAATCATACCAGCGACTCATTGCAGAAGGATCGCCGTGATAGAGCAAAGGCTCCAGAATGCTGTACCGAAGCAATGTCTGGAGAAGTACCAATATTATCAGATTCGGCAACCGGATCAGCTGCGAAATCGCCTTTAGTTTTGAAACACCATCCATCTCAGCCATCTATCTCATTTAATTGCCAATACAACCTGAAAACTTCAATCATAAACCTATCAACCTTCAACTTAAAACTTATAACTTTTAACTCTTACCTCTTAACTTTTAACTCACCAGTGATAAGCATCATCATTCATCCATTTCCCCTGAACTTTCAGTACCTGTTCAATGACATCCCTCACACACCCTTTTCCGCCACTGAAATGTGAAATATAGGTGGCCACAGATTTAATTTCCTCAGCCGCATCCGAAGGGCAGGTAGCTACCCCAGCAACCTTCATTACTTCATAATCAGGGATATCATCACCCATAAACAGTACATTTTCGGGCGAAAGATTATGCTGTTCAAGGTAAGAATGGTAAACTTCCAATTTTTTTTCAACCCCGAGGAAAACATCCATAACTTGCAATGATTCTAGACGTTGCATCATTGACTGTGATTTCGCCCCAGAGATTACAGCAACGCGGTAGCCTTTCTTGCGCGCAAGCTGAAGTGCATAGCCATCCTTCACATTCGTTACACGATATGCTTCACCATCGCTGGTCATCATGATACTGCCGTCCGTAAGCACACCATCGTAATCGAAAATGAAGGTATTAACCTCGCGGAGCTGCTCCTTGTAATTAGCCATTGTTCTTTTTGTATTTAATAATATTATTACTGATCAGATTATAGACGTCCTGATAATCTGGCATTTCGGAAAGTAATTGGCGATGCTCCTCCATAACCTGCTGATCCCCCCTTACCGCCGGTCCTGTTTGCAGACTGAAAATATCCTCTACCCGCCAATTGTTCGCGGTTTGTTCGATCAGCGGCCCGAGCAGGTCAAACGGAATGTCGTTCTTCTTCAGCATATCCTTTGAGATTGTGTACATGAAATTGGTGAAATTACATGCTATAACTGCAGAAAGGTGAAGAATTTTTCGCTCATGGCTGTTCATCCGGCACACAACAGAAGATAATCTCCGGGCAAGGCCGGTTAATTGTTCAAGTCCTTCGGAGCTTGCAGCCTCAACGCATAGAGGGATTTTGCGAAAACTAATAGCGCGTTTTCCGGAGAAGGTTTGCAACGGATAAAAGACACCTCTTTCATCTGTGACCTGCATTAATACATCCAGGTCAGTTGTGCCTGATGTATGCACAACCAATCTGCCTGATAATTTAAGCATGCCTGCCACCGTGGCAATTGCATGGTCGCTGACTGCAACAATATACAGATCGGCGCTTTGGTTGATACTTTCGAAATCGGTGGTAAATGCGGCTCCAAGTTTTTTAGCCAGTTTTGCCCCGCGAACCGGAGAGCGGTTTACTACCTGAATAACCGTTACACCCGCGCGCACAAGAGCGCTACCCAGGTGTGCTGCCAGGTTTCCGGCACCAATAATAACAACAGTCTCGATCTGTCTGGCACACATCTACAGTAATTTTTCCTACAGAAGTACAAATATATAGCATTACCCTCGTACGCCCGACCATCATAAGAAAAATACTCATACAGATTTCTCCTGCATTACTTTAAATTGCAGGAAACTGCAATATGAGGTTTTCAGGTTGCGTTAATAGTCAAACATATCCATTCTAAAAGATACTCATGAAGAAAAGTGCTGTAATAATTTCCATACTGATGGCGATCTCATTTTCTAATGGTTTCAGCCAAAACCGGTCTATTGCCTTTATCGAAAAACCATTCAGCGAGCTTTTATCCCAGGCAAAAACTCAGAAAAAACTGATCTTTATGGATGCCTATACCACATGGTGCGGACCATGTAAGTGGATTTCGGCAAACATTTTCACCAATGATTCTGTTGCAGATTACTTCAACAAAAATTTTATCTGCACAAAATTCGATATGGAAAAGGGAGAAGGAACTGAACTTGGAAGCCGATATCAGGTGAGGGCCTACCCTACCCTGCTGTTCATCGATGGCGACGGAAACATGGTGCACAAGCGTGTTGGCGCCCCCCGGCAATTGAAAGAATATCTCGATATGGGCAAGGTTGCCCTTACCCCGGGACAGGGACTCGCTGCCCTTTCCAAGAGATATAATGAGGGCGTTACTGATCCAGCAGAGATGATGATTTACCTAAAGCGTCTTCAAGAGGCCTATATGCCAGTGAATGTACCACTTGCCAAATACATGGCCACACAAAAGGACGAGGAATTGACCAGCACTTCTAACTGGAATCTGATCTACGCTTACAGCGATGATATGAATTCACGAGAATTTGTGTACCTCGTTAAAAACCAGGATAAATTCGCCGCGGTTCACACCCCGGATTCTGTTGAACAAAAGATCAGTGAGGTCTATTTAAAGGCACTGATAACCCAAACGCGGAGCAGACAGTTTAAGGAAGAGGAGTATAATAAGACAAAACTAATAATCAGAGAATCGGGTTACTCCGGGGCTGAAAAGGTTATTTTCACCGCCGATATTAACATGTATCTGGGACAAGGACAGGCTGAAAAATTCTTTGAAGAGGTATACACCGGAACGGATAAGTATTATTCCGGTGATTACAAGATGCTCAACAGCCTGGCCTGGCAGGTTTTCACCATGACCGACGATGAAAAGTACCTGAAAAAGGCAGCAGACTGGGCCAAAAGATCGGTTGAGTTGAAAAATCAATCGGCCGGGAACGATACTTATGCCCAGATCCTATTCAAACTCGGAAGAAAGGACGAGGCCATTCATCATGAAAAGATGGCTATTGAACTGGCCAAAAAAGAGGGAGCAGAGACAAAGGAATTCGAGCAAACGCTATTAAAAATGCAAGAGTAATCGAGTAGGAGGAAAATGAAAAGATTTTCCTCCTATTTCATTTTCCGTCCTC
>CAYHCQ010000115.1:0-11281 GCA_964355115.1 uncultured Prolixibacteraceae bacterium
TCAGATGGTTAGAGCGTCGGATTCATAACCCGGAGGTCACGAGTTCAACTCTCGTCCCCGCTACAAGACAAATGCAAAATTATAAAATGGCAAAATGGTAAAACTGTTTTGCCATTTTGCATTTAACCAGCCAATTCAGCCCTGTCTATCTCATTTTTCCTTATCCAACACGCAGCGGATCGAGAAGCCGTTTTGTTTATTGTAATAGTACCTGCCCGTCGAGGCAGCATCAAAGTAAATATTCCTGAACCAGGCATAGGCGGCATCTACCGCTGTGGCTGTCCACCAGTCGGCATCCTTACCTAACTGGCGGAAGGAGCCGTTGTCGGCATAGCGGTACCCGGCGGGGAAGGCGGTAAATCCACTTTCGTTCGTGGCACCGGTATTCGGATTGTTCCAGTGCTCTGTCCCGGTTTCCTTCATTTTCCCTCCTGCAACATTTGCATTCCCGAGGTAATTGATGAGGATGGTCCATTCGGCGTCGGTTGGGACATGCCAGCCCTCAGGAGCTATATTGCGGCTGTCGGTGGCGGCAAACCAATTGTAAAGAACTCCATAAGTTTCTTGATTAGAGGAGTCGTTGTCGTACCACGAAAACGCACCGGTTGTAAGCCTGCCCCATGCTGCGGTATCCTTCACATTCGTCACCGGGTCGCCGTTCCGGTAATGTCGGACCTTCAGGTTTTCGACCATCCAGGTCTGGCTCCCGATCTTAAGTGTAGGATAAACATTTCCGTCGACATCAGTCACGGTGCCTTGTGCCTGGTAGAAGATCACGCTGTCGATCTTTGAAACGGCCCGTTTGTAGACTGGCGTACCGGTTTGGTAAACATACATCGTGTCGGTCTGTGCGCGGCAGAGAACCGTGGCCGTGATCAGTATCAGTAAAGTGGTAATTAACTTTGCTTTTTTCATGGTTTCAGGAGTGAAAAAAGCAAAAAAACATGTATGGAGATGCATATGAAAATATAATCGGCAAGGCGGGGTTTGAAGAGGATGAACACGGTTGTTTTCTCTTTCAACTAATCGCTCCAACCTTCGGAGGATTCTTCGCATAAAACCTGGTTAACCGCCTCTTCAGAATCCAGATGAGTTTCCTAAGCACTCTTCTTTACACAGCAGAACATACTAAACGAAACATTCTCATTTTCTGAATATTGCATTTTTTTTGCAAAAAATACTAAATAAACCCATGAAAATCGGTTTACCTTATCTGCTAAAAACGGATTAAGGGATATCATTAAAAACTTTGAGAGATGGAAACTGTTTACTCCTTTCACAAACTATCCAACAAGGGTTTGTTGGAAGACTTGTGCGATGTCAACGAAATCAACCCGGATGAAAATTGGTTTCAAACAAGAGATGCTGCATTTGCATGGCTCGAAAAGCAGCCTGAAGCAGCTTTTGAAGCTTTCACGCTCATTTTGGTTGAAATGATTTTTACCTGATGTAACGGATAGAGAAGTTGGATAAAAACCACCGGTGCAGATTTAGACTTTTTTTCCGGTTCCTACCATCTTGCCGATGATCACGGCAATATAAAAAACACCAAAGATAGATTCGATGTTTGAAAGGACACGGGTGATCTTCATCGAAGCATGAATATCTCCATACCCGGTGGTTGTCAGGGTTACGAAACTGTAGTATACCAGGTCTGTCTGCGGAACAAATTTCTCCGACATGGGGTAACTGAATGCACCCGGATATATCTTGGCGATGAAGCAATAGAGATAGGCAAACGAGAGCCCTACAAGCAGATAGATACTTACGGAATTCCCAATCTCAATAAGGGAAAGATGCTCAACGCGAAGCAGGTAGTAGAAAAGCAGAAGGGCAAAAAAGAGGTTAACAAGACAACTGCGCAGGTAGGTGATATTTTTAAATATTACCCCGGGAAATAAATAGGGAAGAATCTCTATGGCCACTGAAAAAGCAACAACGGCCACTGTGACCATAAGGGCATGCCGGTGCGAGAACATGGAAGCCACCCCTCCTGCCAGCGTTGCAAGGATGAGAAAGGAAGCAATCAACTTGCTCGACAGGCTCTCTGTTAGAAAAGGATAAACTACAATGACCGCGAGGAGGGCACAGAGAAAAGCGGAAGTCCGGAGCCACTCCCTGGATGGAGAGATTTTGGTTTCCTTCATAATTCCGGGACATTATTCAACCAAGACCGCCGTGCCGTAACAGATCACCTCAGTAACCCCCTGCATCACCTCGGTCGACTCGTACCTCACCCCTACCACTGCATTGCCTCCGATATTTTCGGCATGTTTTACCATAATGTCGAACGCCTCCTGCCGGGTTTTTTCACAGAGTTCCTCGTAAATTGTGATATTGCCACCGACAAGGGTTTGCAGGCCAGCGCCAATATTACCAAAAAGAGACCTTGATCGCACAGTCACACCACGAACCACGCCCATGGCCCTGATGATTTTATACCCGTAAATGTCAAAAGTTGTTGATGTTTTACTCAGTTCCATAGTCAGATGTTTTTATCAAAAATACAAAAGCCTGGTGTAAGTCAGCAACCAATATTGAAATAAATTATAACTTGCGGGGAAATGTAAATAGATTTCATGGCAGCAGAACATACCTTCAAAAAGAGTCTTAACCTATTTGACTCCACAGCGATTGTTGTTGGCTCAATGATCGGTTCGGGAATATTTATTGTAAGTGCTGACATAGCCAGGATGGTGGGCTCACCCGGCTGGCTGATGGTGGTATGGCTGATAACGGGGTTTATGACCATATGTGCCGCCCTCAGCTACGGAGAACTTGCGGGGATGTTTCCGCGGGCCGGCGGACAATACGTTTACCTACGGGAGGCCTACAATCCGCTTACCGGCTTCCTTTACGGATGGACACTTTTCCTGGTCATTCAGACTGGCACAATCGCTGCAGTGGCCATGGCCTTTGCGAAATTTGCCGGAGTCCTGATCCCCTGGATATCTGAGAGCATTGTCTGGTTCCGGATTGGCGTCTTTAACTTCGGACCTGTTCAGTTGGTGGCCATCGGATCGATTGCCTTCCTTACATGGATCAATACAATGGGCGTAAAGGAGGGTAAAAAGGTACAAAATGCATTCACCTCCGGCAAGTTCATCCTGCTGGTTCTCTTCATCGTAGTTGGACTGGGTTTTGCTGCCAACAAAGAGGCCATTAACCTTAACAACCTCACTTTCTGGGATTCCCAGAGCGAAGGGCCGGGAGGCGCCGACATCCCGGTTGCCGGTATGGCTTTGGTTGCCGCAATCGGCATGGCCATGGTGGGCAGCCTGTTTTCTTCCGATGCCTGGAATAATATCACCTTCACAGCGGGCGAGGTCATCAACCCGCGAAAGAACATCCCGCTTAGTCTTCTCCTTGGAACTTTGTCAGTTACGGTACTCTACCTGCTGGCTAACCTTGTCTATATCACCGTTCTGCCTGTCCGCGGTTCACCGGAAGGGAGCGAAGTTGCACTCAGAGGCATGCAGTATGCTATCAACGACCGGCTCGGCACAGCAGCCATTTCAGGTCTTTTTGGGAATTATGCGGTGATCATCATGGCAGGTTTCATTGTGATCTCCACTTTTGGCTGCAACAACGGACTCATCCTTGCCGGAGCGAGGGTATATTATGCGATGGCTGCCGATGGCATCTTCTTCAGGAAGGTAGGCAAACTGAATGAAAAAGGGGTTCCCTCGATGGGGCTTGTGATACAGGGAATATGGGCGGGACTCCTCTGTTTGTCGGGAACCTACGGGCAACTCCTCGATTATGTTGTATTCGCTGTCCTGATCTTTTATGTTCTTACGATTTTCGGGATCTTCCGCCTGCGCAGGCACAGGCCCACTGCCGAACGTCCCTACAAAGCTCTTGGATATCCCTTCATTCCGATGCTGTACATCATCCTGGCAGTCGCTGTGATGCTGATCCTGCTTATTTATAAGCCGGCATATACCTGGCCGGGACTTATCATCGTTATTCTTGGCATCCCGGTCTATTTTCTCTGGAGTAACAAGGGTGAAAGCAACACCGGGAATAGTTAACCTGAACATGATAAGAATTTTCCTTTTCGTCCTCTTGACGGTTGTCTTTTCGGCCGGTTTAAAAGCTCAATGCTTCATCAGCAATGAAGTTTTCGGCAACGGGGAGCAGGCCTCTTACACAGTTTCCTACAACTGGGGTCCTGTGTGGGTCGATGCCGGACTCGTAACTTTTTCGGCTGTGAGTGAGGTTCGCCAGGGCAAACCTGTGTGGCACCTGCGCAGTACGGGTAAGACTTTCGCTTCATACGACATTATGTTTAAGGTGAGAGATTACTACGATGCGTGGATCGATCCGCCAACTTTTAAAACCGCAGAGTTCCGCAGGTACATATATGAAGGAGGTTACACCCTGCAGAACACCCTTGTTTTCGATCATTCAAAAGGCAGTGTACTTGCCAACACCAAATCGAATAACAACCCGATGAGGATAGATACGCTGCATATAAAACCCTGCACTTTCGATATGCTCGGCGCAGTTTACTATGTGCGCACCATCGACCTCGCTTCAATGAAGCCCGAGACACGTCTGCCGGTAAATGTACTGATCGATGATAGTGTTTACCAGGTATTTATCCGGTATGCAGGCAAGGAGGTGGTTGAAAATACAGATGGGAAAAAATATCGGTGCCTCAAGTTTCATGCAAAAATGGTGAGCGGTACTATTTTCAAGGGGGAAGAGGATGTTTCGGTATGGGTAACCGACGACCGGAACAAGGTGCCAATCTATATTGAAGCCCACATCCAGATCGGCACAATCAAGGCCTACCTGAAGGAGACAAAAGGGTTGAAGAGTCCGGTAACATCGGTTGTTAATTGATAATTTGCACATCAGCACATCAGCACATCAGCAAATCAGCAAATCGGTTCATTATGAAGTTAATTGCAGACAGCGGATCAACAAAGACGACCTGGGTATTGATTGAGAACGGGGTTACCAAGGCGACGGTGAACACTGCAGGGATGAATCCCTATTTCCATACCTCTGAAAGCCTTGACGCCATCCTCAACGCTGAATTACTCCCATATATCGTCCCGGACCATGTGCGCGAAATTCATTTTTACGGGGCAGGTTGTTCGACAGAAAAAAACGACGCCCTAATAAGTGAGGCGTTGCAAAAGTATTTCCACAAGGCAGCAACGTTCATCTATCATGACATTATGGGGGCGGCACGTGCACTTTTCGGCGGCCGTCCTGGCATTTCGTGCATCCTGGGCACCGGTTGCAACTGCTGTTATTACGACGGAAAGGAGATTTTCTCCAGAGTCGAATCCCTCGGATACCTCTTTGGTGATGAAGGGGCAGGATCGTACCTGGGAAAGACATTCATGGCGGCCTACCTCAAGAAGACGCTGCCTCATGACCTGCGTGCTGAATTCGATGCAAAATACAATTTTACACTCGAGGACATTCTTAACTCACTTTATAACCGCCCCTACCCCAACCGGTTTCTCGCCTCCTTCAGCGAATTTCTTGTTCCCCGGCAAAACCATCCGTTTCTGCACCGGCTGATAAGCGATTCATTTCTTGCATTTTTCAAAGCCCAGGTAAAGCATTATGATAATTACCGGGAGTTGCCGGTCAGCTTTGTAGGATCGATAGCCTTCTACTACGAAACCATACTCCGGCAGGCAGCAAACGACGAAGGAATTATCATCGAAACCATCCTGCAGGCTCCCATTGAAGGACTGATTAAATACCACAGCTAAATCCGGGTTGCCGGATTTTGTTGTAAGGCCTGAGATTCAGCTGCAGCGGGCCGTATCATGTTTTTTTTCGATTTCCTCAGCAGAAAGAGCCAGATGATGTTGTTGATGCTTGACAATTCGATATATACAAGCGAAAAAAAGCCTGCGACATCGCTAGCGGTCAATGATTTTGATGAAATCATGGACAAATTCAGTTTAAGTCTGAATTTCAATGAGAGAACCTTTATCCTGAGTGTCAGGTTATGGGGATCTGCCTTTTGAAAATGTTGAATTGTACGGATTTGTGAAAGCAGGAAATTTAGCTTTGAATGGTGAAAATTATGCTCATGAACCACATAATAGAAAAGGTGTTCCATGATATATCTGTATTTTTTCCGAGGCCCTGAAAGCAATTCAAGGTAAAATGCCCAGTCGTCGCTGCCTGCGCGCTTTGATGAAACCTGCCGGAAATCATGGGTCACCGTTTTCCGGTTCATAACCATGATGCCCGGGGTGATGAGAAAATTTGATTTTGCAATAATACCAAAGGTAATACGATACCTGTATAGAAAAATCGCTCTTTTGAAATTGTTCGTCTCATAGGTAAGTAACCCGTTCAGCAGGAAGAAATCATACTTCTCCGTGAGGTTATTACTGAGTGCCCGGAAATAGTTCTCCCCTACGTAATCATCCTGGTCGATGAATGTGATAAATCGTCCTGTAGCCAGCTGTTTGCCAATATTCCTTGACATGGCCACACCCATGTTCAACAAATTCTTGCTCACAATCAAAACAAAATGGCTGCATCCTGCGAGGAGAGGCTTAACTATCGACTCTACATTAACGGTCTCCGAATCAACACTATCGATGATGATGATGAGCTCTGCACTGAATTCACAGCTGCAGCAGTTCATGCTGTGTACCAGCGACCCGATCAACCGGGAGACATAATCTTCTCCCTTATAGAATGGAACAACTATTGACAAATCTGTTTCTCTCTCAGGCATAGCAAATTATATCACGTCATACAACATCAGGTCACATCAGGTCATGTATTGTCTGGTCAGGTATTCCAATATTTTCTCTGGTTCGATCCAGGTTATCTCCGGATCTTTTCTCAGCCAGGTCATCTGGCGTTTTGCATACCGCCGGGTATTGGTTTTAATGTTGACGATGGCCCGATCCAGGGTCACAGTTCCGTCGAAATGGCAGAACAACTCCTTGTAGCCAACAGTATTCAAAGCATTCAGATGACGAAATGGGTACAGATTAAGGGCTTCATTAACCAATCCGGCTGCAATCATCCCGTCGACCCTGTAATCAATGCGTATGTTCAGGATGTCACGGGGAACCGTCATGCCAAGTTTTCTTACCCGGAAACTGCGCTCTTTTGGCACATTGGTACGAAGTGAGGAATAGGGAAATCCGGTGGTGATACAGACTTCCAGGGCCCTGATGAGCCGGGCCGGGTTAAACAGATCCACTCTTGCGGCATAGCCAGGATCGAGCACGTTCAGTTTCTCCTGCAGTGCACCAATCCCATGGGTTGCCAGCATCTCTTTCAATTGAAAGCGAACCGCCGGATCGGGATCGGGAAGTTCATCAATACCATGGCAAACTGCATTGAGATACAACCCTGATCCACCAACCAGTACAACAGTTTTATGCACTGAAAACAGAGCTTCAAGCTTTTCAAGCACCTCAGTCTCAAACCGGGAAACATTGTAATTATCGTGAATAGAGAGGTGACCGATAAAATGGTGCCGGGCGGCTGCCAGCTCTTCTGCCGAGGGAGTTGCGGTTCCAATCGGGATCTCCCGGAAAAATTGTCTTGAATCGGCAGAAATTATCTCCGTTTGAAGTTTGCGGGCAACCTGAATTGCTGCGGTGGTCTTGCCGGAAGCAGTAGGTCCTGATATCACCAGGAGCGTCCGGTCATCAGAAATCATCGGAATCTCTGTCGAAGCCGGAATACCGTTTATCGAGATTGTCTATGTCCTCATAATCTTCGAGGTGTTCCATCCTGTGCTCCTCTTCCCCGTCGGAATACTCATCACCATCATGTGCAACAGCAGGCGGGATGTCGACCACATCACTCTGGGAATCAATTCCATGATCATCAACCAGGATATCCACCAGAGAATTCTCGATTTCAGCGATTTCAGTTTCATCCTCAACGATGCTGTCAAGCTTTGCAATCAGGTCCAGCTTGGGAAGTTGAATTTTCGGAATGCTAACTTTGGGTACCGGAGGTGCGGAAGGTGCCAGCTGAACAGGAATTTCCGGTTTTTTAGGAAGTTCACCCATGCGTTTATTGCACCTTGGGTATGATGTCATCTGTTCTCCCGGAAAAATCTTAAAGAGTTCTATGAAGAAGGAGTGGTATTCCGAGCTCGTAAATTCGTAAAGCATTTTCTGATGCGGGTCCTCGATGTAATTCTTCAGCCGCGCATCCTTCATCAATGGTATAGTGATCGTCTCCGTGGTGACCTGGTCGAGGTCTTCATCATATTTACGTACCTGGCGTTTTTCAGGCTTCAGGGAGACCTCCTTATCCTTCTTGTACTTTTTATCGGTCATGAAAAAAGAGGCATGGTCGCAGTGATGCAATTCGACAGCTTCCATCATGACTGCATGAAAGTCAAGAAATGTCTGGTTGGGCTGGATTTCAATCTCCCTCAGGAAACTTTCCAGTTCATCGGATGTAACCCGAAAACGGTATATTAACATAATTACTCCTGCTCTCTAATTCAGGCCAAAAATATAAAAATAATAATTTGGAACAGTGAAGTGTTGATAAGCTTTAAGAATTCACTCTTTTTAAACCAAGTTTTTCACCTTCTGCAAGCATAAGGGCGAAGGCGGCTTCAAATTCGTTAGGGATCACCCCTTCAAGGATGGCTTCGGTAATTGCCTCTTTTATAACGCCTACCTCTCTTGACGGGGCAATTCCGAAGGTGGCCATGATCACCTCACCTGTCACCGGAGGCTGCCAGTTGCGGAGTTTGTCCTTCTCTTCGATCTCTTTCAGTTTTTCCCGTACAACCTCAAAGTTTTCAAGATACCTTTTCACTTTTGCTGGATTCTTCGAGGTAATATCGGCTTCACACAGCAGCATGAGGTCATCGATGTCATCGCCCGCTTCGAAGAGCAGCCGCCGGACTGCAGAATCGGTAACGACATCCTCTGCCAGTACAATTGGCCTGAGGTGGAGCAGTACCATCTTCTGAACAAAACGCATCTTCTCGTTGAGCGGAAGGCGAAGGTTGCGGAATATGACCGGCACCATCCGTGACCCTCTGAATTCATGGGCATGGAAAGTCCAGCCTGTGCCCTGAATAAATTTCCTGGTAAGTGGTTTGGCAATATCGTGCAGGATGGCCGACCAGCGGAGCCATAAGTTATCTGATTTCACCGCAACGTTGTCGAGCACTGCAAGCGTATGGTAAAAATTATCCTTATGTCCTTTCCCATCTATTGTTTCGGTTCCTTTCAGTTCACAGAATTCAGGGAAGATGATCTGCAGCAAACCTGTCTCATCCAGTAGTCTGAATCCCCTTGAAGGAGCTTTGGCTTCAATGATCAGATTGAACTCATCGGTGACCCGTTCGCCTGAGACGATGGTTATTCTGCCGGCATTGCGGCGTATTGCATCGAGGCAAAGCGGTTCGATGGCAAAATCAAGCTGAGATGCAAATCTGACGGCCCTCATCATGCGCAACGGATCGTCGGAAAAGGTAATATCCGGATCGAGAGGCGTTCGGATGATCCTCCTTTCAAGATCGCCGAGACCGCCAAACGGATCAACAAGGATGCCGTAATTATCGCCATTCAGCCCAAGGGCCATTGCGTTGATGGTAAAGTCGCGGCGGTCCTGGTCCTCCTCAAGGGTGCCATCTTCGACAACAGGCTTCCTGGAGTTTTGCCGGTACGACTCCTTACGGGCACCCACAAATTCAATCTTCCAGCCGTGGTAGGTAAGCATTGCCGTTCCGAAATTTTTAAAAAATTTTACCGGAACATCGCCGCCGAGCTTTCCGGCCACACGATGGGCGAAATCTATCCCGCTGCCTGTTACCACGATGTCGATGTCCTTCTTGTTATTGCGGTGCAGCAGCATATCCCTCACGAACCCGCCGATTACGAATGCCCTGACCTCCATCTCGGTGGCAACCTCCGAAACGACTCTGAATACCGGATTTGTGAGATTTTCTTCGAATATTTTCATAATTTACCCGGTGCCAAAATTAAGAAATTATTAAGAGATGTTAACAATCTAACAGGAGGAGAAACAAACTTGTATATTTTTGCCTTGTTGGTCCGAATGACTGACATCTGGTTTTAAACTCAGTAATTCTTAAAACAAAGATTTATGCTGCGAGGACTTTTACCCCGGGAGTACGCTTTTTTCGATTATTTCGAAAGATTAATGACAATCAACATCCAGATCAGCAGTGAATTTCATGCGCTGGTCAAGGAAAAAAAACACCCTGAGGTCGCTACAAAAGCGATCAAGCGCCTCGAGCGGGAAGCCGACAAGGTGGCCAAGGAGTGTATCGATCTTTTGCACAAGACCTTCATTACTCCGATTGACCGCGACCAGATCTACCAGCTGGTAAACGGCCTCGATGATTTTGCCGACCAGATGAATGCCGCCACCTTCCGGCTCTTCTATTACGATATCGAAGAGCTCAGGCCCGACACCATGGAGTTTGCCAAGATCATACACACATCTACCGTTGTGCTTGAAGAGGCCATTAAAGGACTCAGAAATACCAAGAAGAACAGCAGGACGATCAGGGAAAAATGTGCACAGATCCATGAACTGGAAAACCAGGCCGATGACATCTCCAGGATTGCCATTGCCAACCTGTTCAAAACCAACGATATTATGATGATCATTAAGTGGAAAGAGGTATTTGAGCGGCTCGAGAAGGCTGTTGACCGGGTTGAACGGGTTGCCAACACCCTTGAGAGTATCCTGATCGACAATGCATGATGACCTGTTCCATCATTTTATAATATATCTATGAGTTCAATAATTATTATAGTAATTATCACCATAGCGGTAGCGCTGTTATTCGATATTATCAACGGATTTCATGATGCTGCCAATTCAATTGCAACGATCGTTTCCACCAAGGTGCTCTCACCCAAATTTGCAGTTTTCTGGGCCGCATTTTTCAATTTTGCAGCCATGTTTGTTTTTGCCCCGAAAGTTGCCAATACGATCGCGAAAATTGTTATCATTGACCCTGCCGACCCCGCATTTTTGTACGTCATCCTCACCGGCCTTATCGGCGCAATAATATGGGATCTGGTTACCTGGTGGTACGGACTGCCGTCCAGCTCCTCGCATGCGCTTATTGGTGGTCTTGTCGGCGCCGGAATGGCCTACAAAGGGATGGCCATTATACACTGGTCGAAGGTCGGTCAAACAGCCACATTTATTCCCATTGCCCCGTTAATCGGAGTTGTTCTGGGCTTTCTTTTCATGCTTATTCTCATCTGGACATTTCATAAGATGAGCCCCCATAAAGTCGATAACATTTTCCGCCGTG
>CAYHCQ010000116.1:0-2380 GCA_964355115.1 uncultured Prolixibacteraceae bacterium
CGTTGTCTTTTACCGTCTCTCGCAGGTTTTCATCATTAAACCCTTTCAGGTAGGAGATAAGTCCGTCGATGATTTTCGGTGGGAAGATGTCGTGGGCTTCATAGATTTTCCTTTGTTTCTGAAGAAATTCGGCCGACTGAACACACGAAAAGGGGAGCTGCTGCAGCTGACTTACCCGCGATTTGTATTTCTCTTCAAAGATATTGACATCAACATAGCTCTTTTCGGCAAACGCCAGTGCATTTTTCATCTCCATCCCGTGGCGCGCAGCCACGGTTAGTCCGGCAAAGAGCAGGTAGATGTCTGCTGAGCCGTCAGGACAACGGAACTCAACCGTTTGCCGGCTGCCAAAGCCTGCCTGGGTATCCTTTTCCTGTGGGTTGGCATCGGTGATCATGTCGTGTTTGCTGCCCCATCCCAGCGGAACGCGGACGAGCACCGACCGGTTGCGGTCGCCCCAGCAGATGTTGGTGGGGGCCTCCTGGTGAGGAACCAGCCTGAAATAGCTGGTGGGGATCATGTTGCCAAAGGCGGTTAGCGATTGGGAAAGGTCGAGGTAACCGGCAATTGCCATTTTGGCAGTATCGGAGAGCTTGCCGTTATCAAGCATCACGCTGCTGCCGTTCTTCATCAGGCGGGTGTGCACGTGCATACCGCTTCCTGCTTTACCGGTAGTGATCTTCGGGGCAAAAGTAACGGTAACACCATGCTTGTAGGCCAGCGAACGTAGCACCCATTTGGCGATCATCAGCTGGTCGGCAGCATCCTCGAGACAGACGGGGGTAAATTCAATTTCATTCTGTTCATAGGAGAGTCCCGATTCGGTAAAATTACCTACCTCGGAATGGCCGTATTTGATATAACCACCACATTTGGCGATGGCCTGCATGGCTTCGGTGCGGAGTTTTTCCCCCTTGCAGAAAGGCGATGATTCATGATAGCCACGTTGGTCGACGGCTTCGAAAAGCCGGTCCTGCTCGCTGATGATGTAGTATTCCAGTTCTCCCATAACCTCAAATGAGAGGCCGGTTCTGGCCTTGAGCACTTCATGGGATTTGCGGAGGATATACTCGGGAGAATTGGCAAAGGGCTGTCCGTCCTTGTCGTAATACGAGCAAAGTATATCGAGCGCGGGAATCTCAGAAAACGGATTCACAAAAGCAGTGCGATACCTTGGGATTACATAGAGGTCGGAAGAGCCGGCTTCAACATAATTGGGGAACAGACTGGATCCGTCGACCCGTTCGCCGGCACTCAGGATACCATCGAGGTGCTGCCGGTCTTTAATAATGAAATTCAGGGTTTTCAAACGGCTGTCGGCGGCCGAATAGCGGAAGTTCACCATCTGGATGCCATTGGCTTCAATAAAGCGGATGAGGTCGGCCTTGGTAAAATCAGCTGAGGGTTTGCCGAGAAATGGTACGAGGGGGTTCGGGTTGAGCGAGAGGGTTTGGTTCATGACCTTGAGAGTTCAATTAATTCAAAAGCAGACAAAAGTAAGAATTTTTTGTAACTTTGATGAATCAACCTGCCCATAGCAACCACCTATGCATTCAAACCTTAATGAAATAATCTTCTTCTCCTCGTTCCTTCTTTTTATCGCTCTGATGCTCTTTATCGACCTCGGGCTGTTTCAGAAAAAACACCATGCCCTCTCATTCCGCGAGGCGCTGAACTGGACCCTGGTTTGGGTCGGTATCTCTGTCCTTTTCTATTTTCTGATCCGGTTTTACGGCCACCTCATTCATGGAACAGATACGCTGGAGGAGCTCAGCCAGCGTATCGTGAAGTACGGCCACCCGATCAGCATCGAGGGCCTCGACCTGCTGCAGGCCATCAGCATATACAACAACAACCTTTCGCTCGAATACCTTACCGGCTATCTTATCGAATATTCCCTTTCGGTCGACAATGTATTCGTCATCGTGCTGATATTCATGTCGTTCAATATCGACCCGAAAAACTTCAAGAGGATTCTCTTCTGGGGCATCCTGGGAGCAGTCATCATGAGATTCGTATTTATCTTTGCCGCCAGTGCTCTGATCCAGCGTTTTGCATGGTTTCTCTATATTTTCGGCGGTATGCTGATCGTCATCGGGGCGAAGATGGCCTGGGAGTTCATTTTTGCCGGGAAGGAGGAGCGGATCGACACGGAAAAACATCCCATCGTCAGATTCATCTCCAGATGGTTCAACGTATTGCACGACGACCATGCAGAGGAGTTTATCGTTAAGCGCGATGGGAAATACTGGGTAACCCCGCTCTTTATCGTCCTGATGATCATCGAATTCACCGATGTCCTCTTTGCTGTCGATTCGGTGCCTGCCGTCTTCTCCGTTACCCAGGATCCCTATATCGTCTTTTTCTCCAACATCTTTGC
>CAYHCQ010000116.1:2480-11102 GCA_964355115.1 uncultured Prolixibacteraceae bacterium
GAACCAGGAAGAGCTGCTTGAAAATCAGGATATTGAGATCCGGTTGCTGATCGATGCCATCTTTCTCAAATATGGCTACGATTTCCGCAACTATTCACAGGCACACGTCAAACGGCGCATACTCAACCGGTTTGGTCTCTCCGGCATGAAGAACATGTCTGAAATGATTCACGAAGCTCTTTACAGCCACAAGTTCGTCGACCAGATCCTGATGGACCTCTCCATCACGGTTACGGAGATGTTCCGCGATCCGGGCTTCTACAAGGCGTTGCGTGAGGAGATTCTCCCCAGTCTGCAAACCTGTCCTTTCATCAAGATATGGCACGCGGGGTGCTCCAGCGGCGAAGAGGTTTACTCCATGGCCATCCTGCTGAAAGAGTTGGGACTTTACAACCGGACGCAGATCTATGCTACCGATTTCAACCCGCTCATAATAAAACAGGCAAAAGAGGGTATATACTCTGTTGGCCGGATGAAGGAGTTCACGATGAACTACCAGAAAAGCGGGGGTAAGGGTTCATTTTCCGATTATTATACTGCCAATGCCGAAAATGCAAAACTGCTCGATTCGCTGAAAAAGAATATCGTCTTCGCAACACATAACCTGGTTACCGACAGTGTTTTTGCCGAGGTCAACCTGGTGATCTGCCGCAACGTGCTGATCTATTTCGACCGTGAACTGCAGGATAAGGTGATCGAGCTCTTTGTTGATAGTCTGCCCGAAGGTGGGTTTCTCTGCCTCGGCTCGAAGGAAAATCTGCAGTTTTCGCGACATTACAGTCAGTTTAACCCGGTGATACCCAGGGAGAAAATATATGTTAAAAAGTCAAAGTAACAGCAATCCGGCGTGACGGAAAAAAAAAGATATGATGCAGTTGTAATCGGCTCTTCAGCCGGTGGACTGAATGCCCTGAAGACCATATTTCAAGGGCTCGACAGTACATTCCCCATGCCGGTGATCATCGTTCAGCATATCAGTCCCGATTCCGACAACTACCTTATTCATATACTCAACGATATGAATAAACTCAAGGGTAAGGAGGCCGATGAAAAGGAGACCCCCGTGGCCGGGACGGCATATATTGCACCCCCGAACTATCACCTTCTGGTGGAGTCCGATGGCACCTTCACGCTTACGGTCGATGAACGGGTAAATTACGCCCGCCCCTCCATCGATGTGCTTTTTGAAACTGCTGCCGAAGCATGGCGCGGGAGGCTCATCGGGATCATCCTTACCGGGGCCAACAACGACGGGAGCAAAGGGCTGAAGCGGATAAAAGAGCTGGGCGGGCTGGTTGTGGTTCAGGACCCCGAAACCGCCGAGGTGGATTCGATGCCCAGAGCCGCGATGCTGGAAACAGCAGTCGATCACCTGTTGCACCTTGAGGAGATTGCTCCCCTGCTCAACCGTCTTGTTAATTCAAATCAGAAATAAACCCGGTTTATATGGAAATCAGACCAAAAATCCTCATTGTGGACGACAAGGTCAACAACATCCTTGTCATTGAAGGACTGCTTGCCGATATTGACGTTGAATTTGTACGTGCCATGTCGGGCATGGAGGCGATCGAAAAATCGGCCGTCGACGAATTTGCCCTTGTTCTGATGGATGTGCAGATGCCCGGCATGGATGGGTTTGAAACGGTGGAGGTAATCCGGAAAGATCCAAAAAACGAGTTCCTTCCGATTATCTACCTCACGGCCATCTACAATGAGAATTACTACCGCACCAAGGGGATAAAGACAGGGGCTGTCGATTTTCTTACCAAGCCGATTATCAGCGACCTTTTCCTGGGAAAGGTGAGCATTTTCATCAACCTCTACCGTCAGCGGAAACAGCTTGAGATGGAAATACTCAGGCGCCACGAAACAGAAACGGAACTGAAGCGCGCAAAGGAGCTGGCCGAAGATGCAGCAAGGGCCAAACAGCAGTTTCTCTCCACCATGAGCCATGAGATCAGGACGCCCCTCAACGGCATCGTGAACACCGCGCGCATGCTGCACGATGAAAACCCCCGTACCGACCAGATCGAGAACATTGAGATCCTCCAGTTCTCGGCCGACAACCTGCTGCGGCTTGTCAACGACATCCTCGATTACTCCAAAATAGACTCAGGAAAGGTCGAATTCGAATCGATCGACTTTGAGCTTAAGCGGCTTTTAACCGGAATTCGGCAGAGTTTTGAACATGAGGCGCAAAAAAAACGGCTGCGCCTGGAGGTGGAGGTCGACGAGAAGATCCCCGTAATTATCCAGGGAGATTCTGTGCGGCTTTCTCAAATTCTGATCAATCTGGTAGGGAATGCAATTAAATTCACCCACGCCGGTGGAATCACCATCCGTATTGAACTTGTAAACGAAACAGAAGATCATGTTGGGCTACGCATCGGCGTAACCGATACCGGTATCGGCATTCCGGCCGACAAGCAGCAGTATATTTTCGAAAGCTTCACCCAGGCTCACTCTTCAACAACCCGCAAGTACGGAGGTACAGGCCTGGGACTTGCCATTACACAAAAGCTGGTTAATCTGCAGGGGGGAGAGCTCAGGCTCGACAGCGAGGTTGGGGTTGGAAGCACCTTCTCATTTTCCCTTACTTTTAAGAGGAGCACCAGGGACCATATTGCCGAAGAGAAAAAACTCGATTCGGCATTCACCAGCCTTAAAGGCCTCAGGGTACTGGTGGTTGAGGACAATATTGTGAATCAGAAGATAGTTTCAAAATACCTTTCCAAGTGGGATGTGGAGGTCAGCCTGGCCGAGAATGGCCGCGTGGCGGTCGACAAGATCCTGCAAAACAGGTACGATGTGGTGCTGATGGATCTGCACATGCCCGAAATGAATGGCTATGATGCAACTGCCCAGGTAAGGGCAACCGAAGGAGATTACTATGCTACTGTACCCATCATTGCGCTCACGGCCTCTGCTTTTTTGGAGGACCGCGATAAGATCTATACCGTTGGCATGAGCGGGTACATAATAAAACCTTTTAATCCGGCAGAACTCTACCGGAAAATTGCCCCTCTTATGAAGCAGACAGATCTATCTGCGTGATTCAAAATAGCGGTTGAGTAATTCATGGGCAGCCGCGTATGGATTAAGCCGTCCCTCTTTTATTTCAACTTCTATTCCGGCTAAAGTATGGGCAATATCCTTCCGGGAAAAGAAATTTTGCTTTAACTGCGCATCAATCGTCTCTTTTAGCACCTGGAGGTTCTGCTCCATGCGACGCGTTGTGAAATAACCGTTGCCGGTCATCTGTTTGTGATGCTCACCAATCGTTTCCCACACCTTGTCGATACCCAGTCCCGACCGTGCCGAACACAGGTCGACTGCCGGGATCCAGCCGCTCTCGTCGGGAGGGAAGAGGTGAAGGGCGTTGGCATATTCACGCCGGGCCATTTCAGCCTTCTTTATATTGTCGCCATCGGCCTTGTTGATGAATATCGCATCGGCCATCTCGATGATGCCCCGTTTGATTCCCTGGAGCTCGTCGCCGGCCCCGGACAGCATCAGCAGCAGGAAAAAATCGACCATCGAATGCACTGTCGTCTCCGACTGCCCTACACCTACAGTTTCGACAAAGATCACATCGAACCCTGCAGCTTCACATAGTATGATCGTCTCCCGCGTCTTACGCGCAACCCCGCCGAGTGAACCCGCCGCAGGTGATGGCCTGATGAATGCATTGGGATCGACTGCCAGCTCCTCCATGCGGGTTTTGTCGCCCAGGATACTCCCCTTCGACCGGCTGCTGCTCGGATCCACAGCCAGTACGGCCAGCTTATGACCCCGGGCCGTAATGTGTTTTCCAAGTGCTTCGATGAAGGTACTCTTGCCGACCCCGGGCACACCGGTGATGCCTATCCGGATGCCGGATGCAGGCTGCGGGATGCAGGATGCAATCACCTCCTGCGCCAGCTCCTGGTCCTTTGACAATGAACTCTCCACCAATGTAATGGCCTGACTTAATACAGTGCGGTTCCCTGAAAGGATCCCTTCCACAAACTCCTCTGCCGAAAGGCGTTTCTTCCTCCCGGCATGCAATTTGCTGACCAGGTCGGTATTTATCTTACCAGGTTGTTCTACCCCATCCATTACATTTAAAGCCGATTTTGATTTTCTTTCACCCATCTGTTGTTCGTGACGCGTGACGCGTGACACGTGACCCATGACCCGTGACTCGTAACGCGTGCCGCGAAACTCGAGATCAAAGGTATCGAATATTTTTCTGTCGGGGTTCTGCAAATTTTACGAAAAGTTCTTATCTTTGCACCCCCAAACCTCTTCGTAGCTCAGTTGGTAGAGCAATTGACTCTTAATCAATGGGTCCCAGGTTCGAATCCTGGCGAGGAGACTTCAAAATCAACGACTTACAGAGACATTTGTGAGTCGTTTTTTATTTCCGGCCAGCTTCCGGCCAGCTTTTAATAAAAATCATTCAGTTTCAATTATTGAACCTCACCTATTTTATCTAATTTTAGTGTCTAAACTTCAGGGAAGCTTATAATGAAAAAAGTAATCCTGTTTTTCTTTCTTGTCCTAACCATAAATTTCCCAGTTACAGCTCAAGTTAAAGTTTATAAAGGGACTTCAACCTACAGTTCGGATGTTATCTGCACGGTTGAAGATGGGAAACTTTATAAGAAGACATCTTCCTATACTTCGGATATTCTCTGCCATGTTTCAAAAAACAGGGTTTATAAAGGAAGCTCAACCTACACCAGCGATGTGATCTATACCATTACTGATGGTATGGTTTACAAAGGAACATCATCCTACACTTCGGATGTTGTATTTACAATTAAAGACAACAAGATCTATAAGGGAACTTCTTCCTATACCAGCGACATTCTGGCAACGATTGAAGATAACAAGGTCTATCGTGGCACATCTACCTATACTTCCGACATTGAGTTCACTTTCAATGGGAGCCTTTCCATAGAAGAGTT
Organism: uncultured Prolixibacteraceae bacterium; assembly: GCA_964355115.1. Taxonomy (GTDB): domain Bacteria; phylum Bacteroidota; class Bacteroidia; order Bacteroidales; family FEN-979; genus JANXZO01. Next base: position 7,433 of record CAYHCQ010000116.1, read on the forward strand.
TATGGCGGTATGGTACGCAGTAAAATACTGTTATTGATCTGTTCTAATTTATTTTGTTAGGAGGAGGCTGAAGGTTCCGCTCAAGCTGACCATCCCCCGACCGATTTAACAAGACCACTAAAATGTCTAAAGTTCATTCATTCCGCCATAATAACTGTACTGTCTGGTACCAGTAATAGAAAGCAGACTTATCGGGTTGTTTTTTGAGTTTGTTGAGGAAAACCCAAACAGGATCTTCAATGATGAGTGGTTTAATATCCTCGCCTTTGTAATTGACAATGGGACTTAAATCACGAACCAATAATTTTGTTGCCAGAAGCGCAACCTGAGCGGAAGCTGTAACAGCATCCTCAATTCGGAAAGTGCCGGACATCAAATAGTTAGCGCCTAAGGCCCGGATACCGATATCCAAATCGGCGAACTGAGACCTGTATGGTTCCTCCTTATTCGCAGCTCGTCTGGTAATCAACAAACAAATATCAATTGTGTCTTTCAGCGCTTTTTCCGGAGTGACTTCTTTTTTTATGAAAGCTGGATCATTTTTTCGATACCCGATCTCTTCCTTTGCAAAGGCCTGAAAGCTTTCATTAACTACTTCCATGCTGGATATGTTCGGGAAGAGTTTACTCAAATCATAAAGTTGCTTGCAAATTTCCATTGCAAAACTGACATTGTGTTTGTAATAAGGAATACCAATGGTGTTTGGGGCAAAGGCGGTCAACTTGTCGCCGGTAATTGAATCGATGGAAGGAATTTTTACAGTGATCTCATTCTCCGTTTCAATCCACTTGTTTACAATGGGGACTTCAAGGATCTCCGGATAGGTCGGATTTTCAATCAAAATATCCAATAACAGCTTCCCTGAAGCATTCGGGTCATAAACTGAGACAAATTCAAAATCATAGTGAGCTTTCGGCACACCATCTTTGTAACTTCTGTTCTCATCAAGGGCAACGGTTGTAAAATTGGAGTCTTTAACAACGGCAAAAAGGATTTTCTCCAGTTCCTCCCGGCCGGTTGAACAAATGATATCAATGTCAATGGAAAAGCGGTTTCCTTCCTTGAGAAGGAGTATCAAACAGGTACCACCCTTAAATACAAAATCCAAACCATGTGATCTGAGCATTTCCAATAAATGAAAAGCAAAAATCATCTTTTCCAGGATCGGCAAATGAATTGCTTTATGCTCCTTCTTCTCTTTGAAGGAATCAATCCACTCTTTTGTAAAACACTTTTCCTTAATCATTGATAAATTCTTTCATGGACGTTCCCATGTTTTGTGTGAGGTACTCTCTGATTTCATTTTCTTTTTCCCGTCTGCCGGCATAACTGAGAAGCCTGGTGAAGTTGATTGTGTAGTTTTTGATGGCATTTTCATATATATGCCGGAGTTCAGCTCCCTGGTAGAAATAAAACAATTTTTCCTCTGCAAAAAGATCAACCAGAATCTTTTCAAGTAACGGAGTGGGGATTTTTATTTTGTTTTCGATCCTTTTTTCAATCGGGGACCGTGTAATCAATTTTTTGATAATGACCGGGTAATTGCTTTCCGCTATGTAAAAATCGATTGCCTTTTCATCCGGGTTCATGAAAAGATCGAATTTGAAATTATCTTTCAGATAATAATAAATTGAATCCACAAGATCTTTTTCGACCTCGATGAAAAGCATCCGCTTGCCAGATTGATGCTGGGAGAACTCGTTCAACCATTCATTTTCCCAAATACAATACGTAACAGTATCATATTTTTCCAGAATCTTTTTGCTGACTTTGATCAGGTCGGGAGAGATGACCGGTTTGTACTTCGGCTTGAGGGAGATGATATACACACCCCTTCTCAATGGTTTGATGATATTCTTATTCCGGAGGTCATAGATTCTCCATCCGAAGGTTCCTACTTTCAGGTCGGGTTCGTAACTACGAAAGAATTCAAACAACTCGTCACGACTGAATGACCCTTTGTTTTTAAATTCTTCAATGAGTTTATTTTCAATAATCCTGGGCATATCAATTCAAATTTATGCCAAAAATACAAATAAATGGCAAATATTAGAAAACAAAAATATGCCAGTAATCAATAATTCTGGCAAATTTTTGAAATGGCGAATTTCACTCAGAGTATCTGTGCCAATTTTCGTAGGTGGACAATGGTTATTCATGCTTTTCGCTTGTTTTAAGTAGCCAATTAAATACATTCAAGTGTTTTACACCGTTTCGATTTTGCGTAAACGAATCTGTTGTGAGCAAATACTTCGGGTAGTTGTCGTTGATCTTTTCTAATGCCACAAACTCTCGTTCTACGGTACTTTCGGTTATCATTTGCCATGCAACTTGATAATATTCAGTTTCGCCTGTTGGATTCTTACACACGAAGTCCACTTCTGTGTTTCGCGCTGTGCCTGTCCAAACTTTATTGCCTCTGCGCAGTAGTTCTAAGTAAACTATATTCTCTAAAATGTGACCCCTGTCTGTTATTCGCTCTTTACCAACCAAAATATTCAGTAACCCTGCGTCCACCAAATAATATTTTTCTTGTGTAGCTAATTGTTTTTTGCCTTTCAAGTCGAAACGATTTACTTTGTAAAACACAAAACTCTCCACTAAATACTCCAAATATTTCTCAACAGTGGCATGATGTATGTTTTGTCCGTCTTGCTTGAGTGTTTTGGAAATATTGCCTGGTGAAAGTGCGTTTCCAATATTTGAAGCTACAAATTTGACAATGTTAGTAAAAGCACGTTTGTCGTTTATTTGGTGTCGTTGTGTTATGTCTTTTTCGATTATCGTGGTGTAAATAGCTTGCAGATATTCGTAAATTTTATCAAGCCCGCTTTCTCGCAGTTCCACACCTTTGGGTAATGATGTTTCGTTTACATAATCAAAAAATAGGGCTTCGTAATTAAGATATTTGTTGCTCGTTTCAATCTTACGTGCCGATAAGTATTCTTTGAACGAAAAGGGCAAAATAGAAATTTCAATGTAACGGCCGCTCAGCAAAGTTGCTAATTCGCTACTCAACAAAAATGCATTTGACCCCGTAATGTAAACATCTGTATTTTCGGATGCAAAAAGCCCGTCCACTAATTTTTCAAAAAGCGGTATGTTTTGCACTTCGTCCAAAAAAATATAATTTGGTTTATCAGCTTGAAATTTTTTCTTTATCTCAAAGTAAATATCGCTCCAGGTTTTGTTTAAGTAATTTTCGGGCAATTCAAAATTGTAAAACTGAATTTGTCGTTTGCTGATGCCTTGTTTTAGCAAATACTCGCGGTAAAGTTCCAGCAAAGTACTTTTGCCCGACCTTCGCAAGCCGCTAACGACTTTTATGAGGTCTTTATCTTTGTACGACAGTAGTTTGTCTATATATTCCTTACGATTTATGAATTTATCCATGAAGCGAAGGTACAAAATAAATTATCAAAACTTGCACATTTCGCATTTTTTGATAATTATGGATATGCCGACCAATTTGACCACCCTACGCCGGAATAACATGACCATTCCAGGGCATTGGTTGTTGACGGGTTGGCATGGTAAAGCTAAATTGGCAGAGGGTGGTCAGATACTCCGGTTTGTCCACTTTTTCTGGCCTTAAAAGAAAAAGTCGTAATTTTATTAATGTTAATTATAATTACCAATTATGGTTATATTTGCAAAATATATAATACAT
>CAYHCQ010000117.1:0-11067 GCA_964355115.1 uncultured Prolixibacteraceae bacterium
ACGGAAATCACCTCCATTATGAACATTTTATCACATTTACTGATGCAGCCTTGGGAACCAGTATCGAGATCCCCGCCATCGACGGCAAGATAAAGGTAAAGATTGAACCCGGGTTGCAAAGTGGTAAAGTGTTGCGATTACGTGGTAAGGGACTTCCAAGTGTTAACACATATGAAGGAAAGGGTGACTTGCTCATAACTGTTCACGTATGGACTCCCAAAACACTGTCGAAGGAGGAGAAAACCATCCTCGAAAAACTTGGAAAGGCCGCTAATTTCCAGCCGGCACCTGGAACCAAAGACAAAAGTTTCTTCTCCCGGATGAAAGAGTATTTTGATCAATAACTTCCACATGGACCTATTTATCGCACGCAATGTCTCCAAGCAATATGCCAACCACAAGGCCCTCGACCAGGTTGGCATAAACGTTCCGGAAGGCACTATATTTGGCCTTCTCGGACCAAACGGAGCCGGAAAGACCACCCTTATCCGCATTATCAACCAGATCATTGCCCCCGACGAAGGGGAACTGATCTTCGAAGGACGGAAACTTCATCCCGACGATATCTCCCGGATAGGTTATCTGCCTGAAGAGCGGGGGCTTTACAAAAAGATGACCGTTGGCGAACAGTCTATGTACCTGGCGCAACTCAAAGGACTCAGCAAGTCTGAAGCGCATAAAAAGCTGCAGTACTGGTTCGAAAAATTCGAAATCAAAGGCTGGTGGAATAAAAAGGTTGAAGAGCTTTCGAAAGGGATGCAACAAAAGGTCCAGTTTCTGGTCACCATCATTCATGAACCAAAGCTGCTGATCTTCGACGAGCCTTTCAGCGGGTTCGACCCCATAAATGCCAACCTTCTGAAAGAGGAGATCCTGGCACAAAAAGAAAAAGGGGCTACCATTATCTTTTCCACCCATAATATGGCATCCGTGGAAGAACTTTGCGACCATATTGCTCTGATCAACCGGTCGAAAGTGATCCTCAGCGGTCAGGTACGTGAAATCAAAAAAACTTACAAGACCAATACATTCGAGGTCAGTTACAACACATACGATGGACCGCTGGAGGGCCTGTTGCCACAAAAATTTGCGATTTTAACCGAAAGTCACGATCCCGACCACCGTCATGCCCGGATCCGGCTTCCAAAAGATGCCACTCCCAACGACCTGCTCAGGGCAATGCTACCATCTGTCACCATCTATTCGCTCACCGAACTGATCCCCGACATGAACGATATCTTTATCCAGGCTGTAACCAGCCAGGAACCGCAACCCGAAACCCGCTCCTGATATGAAAAAAATCCTTCTCATCATCCAGCGCGAATACCTCACCCGGGTAAAAAAACGCTCCTTTATCGTTATGACGATCCTTGGCCCCCTGCTCATGGCCGGCATCGTGATCGTTCCCATGTACCTTGCTACACGCAACAGCGAGATGAAAACCATTGCTGTTCTCGATGAAACCGGAATTTTCTTCGAAAAATTCAAGGATTCAGAGAGCATGAAGTTTCATTACCTGGTAAGTGATATCACTTCGGCCAAAGCCGGGTTTACCAAAAGTGGCGATCATGCCCTGCTGTACATCCCAAAACCGGATGTTACCCTGCCGGTAAATGCCATCCTCTATTCATCCGGAAATGTAAATATCAGTGTTAAGTCCTATATCAGGAATGTGATGAGCAAGCAGGTGGAAGAGCTCAAACTAGAAGCCAAACTGAGGGATCTGCAAACCGATAAGAAAAACCCCATTGATGTAGATGACATCCTCCGTTCAATCAAGACCACCATCGATATCAGCACTCTGAAGATCGGGGAAAACGGCAAAGAGGAGAAGAGCTACACCGAAATCAGCATGGTGCTGGGAATGTTTGGCGGAATCCTGATCTATTTCTTTATTTTCATGTTCGGGGCACAGGTTATGCGCGGTGTGATCGAGGAGAAAACCAGCCGTATTGTTGAAGTTATTGTCTCCTCGGTTAAACCCTTCCAGCTGATGATGGGAAAGATCATCGGTGTCGGGTTGGTGGGTCTGACGCAATTTCTTTTATGGGTAGTCCTCACCTTTGTCATAGTTACGGGTGTTACTGCGACCATGACTTCGCAGTTATCATCAGGTGGAGCATCGGTCACGGAGCAGATGCTGAAGCAGAATCCTGCCCTGGGTGCCCAGACTCAAGTCCTGACCCCGGACCAAAAAGGAAAACCAGAAAAGGGTATGAATGAGGTTCTGGATGCTTTGAACACAGTTAATTTTCCCGTGATGATCGGAGCGTTTCTGTTCTACTTCCTTGTGGGTTACCTTATGTACGGTGCCCTTTTTGCAGCCATTGGAGGGGCAGTCGACAGCGAAGCAGATACCCAGCAATTTATGCTGCCGGTAACTGTGCCGCTGATTCTTGCTATTGTGATGGCGCAGTTCATTATTCAGGATCCGGGCGGACCTGTAGCATTCTGGTTCTCGATCTTTCCGTTGACGTCGCCTGTGGTAATGATGATCCGGATCCCGTTCGGAGTGCCGTATATGGAAGTAATCCTTTCGATGGTGCTATTGCTGCTAGGGTTCCTTGGTACAACCTGGCTGGCAGCTAAGATATATCGTACAGGTATTCTGATGTATGGCAAGAAGGTAAATTACAAGGAGTTGTGGAAATGGATACGGTATAAATAAAAAACGGGGGCATTGCCCCCGTTTTTTATTTATCCAGCATTTTGGTCCATTCGTATTTCTTCCTCTTTTTCCAATCATTTTTATGGTACACATAGCTCACGATCAGTGGCAGAACACTGGTCGCCTCAGCGTATACCATTTTCTCATAAACAGTATCTACCTTTCCCCAGGAGGAGGCCTCCTTCAGGGTTGAACTGGAACAGGCTCCATCGCGGGGGTCGGCAACCGTGATCTGGATGGCATATTTATGCATAGGCACCTCTTTACCAAGTACTTCGGCACAGATAACGGTATCCTGAACAAAATTCTTCGGTACTCCTCCGCCGATCATGAACAAACCGCTGCCTTTGGCTGCCATCTTGATCTTTGTGAGCTCAAGAAAATCCTTAACTGAGTCTATGGAAACATGCTTTCCCGGGTTGTCCCACTGGTGCTTGACCAGGCCAAACCCTGCACTGCTGTCGCTGAAGGCTGGACAGAAAATGGGAACATTATTCTCGTAGCAAACCTGAACGAGAGAATCTTTTTTCTTGGAATTTTTCACCAGCCATTTGCCCATTTCGCGGATAAATTCGCGCGATGAGTAAGGCCTGGGTTCAAGCGCATTGGCGATTTTATTTATCGTCATGTCGCAAACCTGGAGCTCCTGCTCATCAATATATGTGTCATAAATACGATCGATGTAATTGTCGCGAAGGAGATGATCGTCAACGTTATAGGATCCCTTGTAATGTTTGAATCCCAGCGCTTCGAAAAAATCCATGTCAACGATCGAGGCCCCTGTAGCCACAATGGCATCGACCATATTATTTTTAACCATGTCGACATACACCTGCATGCATCCGCCGGCGCTGGTACTGCCGGCAAGGGTTAAAAATACCGTGCACCCTTTATCCTTGATCATCATATTGAGGATATCGGCTGCAGCTGCAGTGTCGCGCGAGGTAAACGACATATCCCGCATTGAATTAATAATGGAGGTGGAATCGAATGATTTTATATCAATGTGCTTCACCACCTCTTTTAACATCTCTTTTTTCTTCATAATGACGGTTTTGACCTGTATTTAATGCAACAACAATGTCCTGACAAGAACAAAAGTAATTAATATCCTAAAATTTTCAGCATCGACTTGAAACTTTGCTCTTTTGAAAAAAGTTTTGTTGTAATCTCCTCTGTCTCCTCGTCGATGTCAATAAGCACATGCTTCGGAGCCGGGATGAGGCAGTGCTGAATACCTCCGTAACCGCCAATTGCCTCCTGGTAGGCCCCGGTATGAAACATTCCGATGTATTGTGGCTCGTTCTGGTTGAATTTCGGAAGGTATACAGTATTGGAATGCTCCTCCGCATTATAGAAGTCCTCGCTGTCACAGGTCAGTCCGCCCAGGAAAACACGCTCATATTCCACCTCCCAGTTATTAATGGCCAGTAAAATGAATTTCTGATTGATGGCCCATGTATCCGGTAATGTATTCATGAAGGAGCTGTCGATCATGTTCCAGATTTCCCGGTCATTCTGCCTTTTTTGGTCAATAATAGAATATAGAACAGCGCCGCTTTCTCCAACAGTGAACGATCCGAATTCAGTAAATATGTCTGGCTCAGGTACACCATTGCGTTCACAAATGTTCTGAATCTGTGCTATGATCTCCTCGGCCATGTACTCATAATCATAAACGAAATCGAGTGAATTCTTTATTGGCAAGCCTCCTCCGATATTCAAAGCAGTCAGTTCAGGGCAGATCTTTTTAAGGTCGCAATAGACCTGAACGCTCTTGGTTAGTTCATTCCAGTAGTAGGCTTTATCCTTAATCCCTGTATTTATAAAGAAATGAAGCATCTTCAGTTCAAACTTCGGATTGTCCCTGATCTTCTCCTGGTAATAAGAAACAATGTCATTGTACCTGATACCAAGCCTCGACGTGTAGAAGTCAAACTTGGGCTCCTCCTCAGATGCAATCCGAATGCCAAGCTTCACTTTATGCTGAATGTCCGGTTCAATCATATCCAGTTCGAAGATATTATCCAGTACCGGTATGACGTTTGTAAAGCCATTGTTAACGAGATTCACAATATTCTCAATATACATAGGGCGTTTGAACCCGTTGCACACAATGTAACGCTCCTTGTTGAATAAACCTCGCTCGGCAAGATCCTCAATTATGTTAATATCAAAGGCCGAAGATGTTTCGAGGCTGATGTCATTCTTCAGCGCCTCTTCCAGAACGAAACTGAAATGCGAACTTTTTGTGCAGTAGCAAAAATGGTAGTCACCCTGGTAGTCAACCTTTGCCATAGCTACATTAAACAATCTTTTCGCACGTTGAATCTGAGAACTGATCTTCGGCAGGTAACTTATTTTCAAGGGTGTTCCATATTGCTTAATAATATCCATTAACGGCACATTATTAAAATACAACTCATTGTCGATCACTTTGAACTCATCCTGGGGAAAATCGAATGTCTGTTCGATCAGGTCAATGTATTTGTTTTTCATGGATGAATATTTTAAATGTAAGCTGCCCGGATTGAAATATTTTTCTCAATGTAAGTCACACGGATTAAAACGGGACTGCAAAATTAATTCAAAATATCATAAAAATAATCAGTGACTTAAAAAAAAAAGCAATTCAGAAACATGATGTAAATTTGACTCCGGAAATCAGAGTTAACTTTCATCATATATAGAATTTCATGAATTCTCTCGAAGAACTGCTCCTTTTTGAAATGGGACGACGCAACACCGACATGGTTGCCAATATCATTCTTCAGCGACCGGAACTCTTCAGTGAACTGATGGATCATTTCCTGAGAGGCGATGAACCGGTTAACAGGCGTGCCGCCTGGGTAGTTGATATCGTATCGGAACAGCGGCCCGATCTGCTCACCCCCTACCTCGACCCGATTGCCATTGCGATGCAAGACTTTCAGCATGATGCGCTGAAAAGGCACGCCCTGCGCATTCTTGCCCGTTCTCCGCTGCCCGGACATGAGTTACTCGGAGAGGTAATCAACCTCTGCTTTGAATGGCTTACTTCGCCTGAGATACCGGCTGCTCCGAAGGTTTTCTGTATGGAACTGTTATACAGGATTTCAGAAAATGAACCTGACCTTAAAAAGGAGCTCGCCGACTCAATCGAGTGGAGGATTCAGGAGGAGACCCCCGGGGTAAAAAACCGTGGAACAAAAATGCTCAGGAAACTTTATAAAGAAATTCACCAAACCCCTCCTAACACCTGAACCTATGAAAATACAGAGTTTTTTAATCCTGCTGAATATCTTTTTCGCAACAGGAGCCAATGCACAGATCTACTTTAAAAACAACAACAGCGAACCCGTGCATGTCGCTTTCGCTCGTTATGTAAACAGCGACAATGGCGGTTACTGGCAAACACAAGGTTGGTGGACCGTAAACTCAGGAAGCACCCATCTGGCATTTGAAACTATCGGGCCGGCCGACACGATCGGTTACTGGTGCATGACAACTCTGTCTACCGACACCTATGAGGGCACCAAAAGCTTACTCGTTCATCCCGATGAAAAATTTATCATCCGGTATGCCGACAAAGTGGCTGCCGGCGAAACCCATCCAACATGGGAATGGTTTAAGTTCAGGCTGGTCGGACTGCGACCAGGAGTAACCTCTGGAACCATCTCCTTTAAAGAGTGACAGCTGCTTGCTTTGATATGGTTTGAATAAAAATCATCTTTTCCTTTCAAGGGATACAATTATATTGGTTTTTTCAATGATTTATTCTAATTTTGCACCCTCAAAAAAACGAAGGTTCAGAAAATACAATCTATTAAACTTCAAATCTCATGCAGAACAAAGGTGTTATAAAGTTTTTTGCAGTAACGTTCATTTTGGTATGTTTGTTCCAGCTGTCGTTCACATTTATCAGCTACCGATATTCAAACAAGGCTGACGATTATGCAAACGCTCCGGTTGTACAAGCCATGGCCGAAAAGATGGCCCAGGGGGACCCCCTGAAAATGGAATATTTCTTCGATTCCATCTCAAAATCACGTCTGGAGTATTTCAATGACTCGATGGCAAATGTGGATGTATATAACATCCTGCTGAAGAAATACACACTTAAGGATGTTAGGGAACGAGAAATCAACCTCGGTCTTGACCTCAAAGGCGGGATGAACGTTACAATGGCCGTTTCGGTACCGGATGTAATCCGGGCACTTTCGGGGTATAACCAGGATCCCACCTTCAACAAAGCACTGCAAGCTGCCATCAATAAGGAAAAGACAAGCACCCGGGATTTCGTAGATCTTTTCAGTGAATCCTTCAAGGAAACAGACCCGAATGCTAAACTTGCTGCCATCTTCAACACTGTTGAGTTGAAAGACAAGATCAATTACAACTCCACCAATGATGAAGTCATTACGGTCATCCGCAAGGAGAGCAACGACGCCATTGACCGCACCTATAATATTCTGCGCACCCGCATTGACCGTTTTGGTGTAGTTCAGCCGAACATTCAGCGCCTTCAAACAGCAGGCCGTATCCTTATCGAGCTTCCGGGCATCAAAGATCCTGAGCGGGTTCGTAAACTTCTGCAGGGAACAGCTCAGCTCGAATTCTGGGAGACATACCAGTATCCTGACATTTACAGCTATTTTGCCGACGCAAACAAAAAACTTAATGCCATAATGAATGCTGAGTCGGATACCCTCAAGGCCGACAGTACGCTCAGGGCCGATACGCTGGCGAACTCAAAGGCAATCGCCTCAAAACAAAACCTTACCGAGAAAAAAGAGACCGCCAAAGAGAGTGATAAAACCAAGCTGGCAGAAAATGACGATGCTAAAAAAGACACCTCCAAGGCCAATGCACTGCTGAAACAGATCGGAAAAGACACCTCGGCCACAAGCGCCACGGCAAAAAAGAGTGAAAGTTTTGAGCAGTACGCCAAAACAAACCCACTCTTCGCTTACCTTAATCCGGCCATCTACCAGACCAAGGAAGGTCAGTACGTTCCCGGGAAAACCGCCATGGTTGGCCGGGCCTTCATTAAAGACACTGCCAGAGTTAACCATATGCTCCGCCTTGTAAAGAACCTTTTCCCGCGCGACATGAAACTTTCATGGACCGTTAAACCACGTGATGAGGAATCAAAGGACATCCTTGAACTGGTTGCCCTGAAAGTTACATCCCGCGACGGCAGTCCGGCCCTCGGCGGCGACGTAATCACTCAGGCCCGTCAGGACTATGATCCGAACGGACGCGTTGAAGTAACCATGTCGATGAACTCTGAAGGTGCGCGGATTTGGAAACGCCTTACGGGTGATAACATCGGCAGGCAGATTGCCATCGTACTCGATGATTATATTTACAGCTACCCGAATGTTAATGGTGAAATCCCCAACGGCATGTCGTCAATCACCGGTGGCAACATGACCGTTGAAGAGGCACAGGACCTTGCAAACATCCTAAAGGCCGGTAAACTCCCGGCTCCTGCCCGCATCGTGGCCGAGGAAATCGTCGGTCCGTCGCTTGGTCAGGAATCGATCGACGCCGGTCTGCTCTCATTCATCATCGCATTCATCGGCGTACTGCTATACATGTCACTCTATTACGGCCGTGCAGGCCATGTTGCCGACATTGCACTGTTTGCCAACGTATTCTTCCTTTTTGGTGTACTCGCCTCCATCGGTGCAGTACTCACAATGCCCGGTATCGCCGGTATCGTTCTTACCCTTGCCATGGCGGTCGACTCGAACGTTATTATCTACGAACGTATGCGTGAGGAGATGCGAGCCGGGAAAGGCATGCGGCTTGTTGTAAAAGACGGCTTTCATCATGCTTTATCGGCCATCATCGACGGCCACGTTACGACAATCCTTACCGGAGTGGTCCTCTATATTTTTGGTTCAGGCCCGGTTCAGGGTTTTGCGACTACCCTCGTTATCGGTCTCGTCCTTTCGCTCTTCTCCTCGATTTTCATTGCACGTCTCGTCTTTGAATTCATGCTTGACCGCAATATGAACATTACAACTGGAAACAGATTCACAATGAACCTGTTTCAGAACATCAACATCGACTTCATCGGGATGCGTAAAAAGATGTATATTCTTTCTATCGCCATCATGATCCCCGGCGTTATCAGTATTTTTGTCCGCGGACTTGATCCCGGTCTTGATTTCACAGGTGGACGAAGCTATATTGTCAGGTTCGACCAAAGTGTAAATACGACCAATGTTCGTGAATCGTTGCGAAATGTGTTCGGTGAATCTCCCGAAGTCAAGACATTTGGCCCTCAGAACCAGGTTAAGATCACCACCAAATTCATGATCAATGAACGGGGCGACAAATCCGACTCAATAGTCAATACACGGCTTTTTGAAGGTGTAAAAAGTTTTTATAAAACTCCGATCACCTATAATCAGTTTAATTCGAATGATCCGGCTAAAATCGTCGGAGAACTCAGTTCTCAGCGTGTCGACCCGACTATCTCCTACACCCTGATCTGGAGAGCGGTAATGGCAGTATTCTTTTCGCTGATCATCATCTTCGTTTACATTGCCCTTCGATTTAAAAACTGGCAATTCGGTATCGGAGGTGTGGTTTCACTTTTCCACGACTCACTCATCATCATTACGATGTTTACCCTGTTCCATGGCATCCTGCCGTTTGGCATGGAGATCGACCAGCATTTCATTGCTGCTTTGCTCACCATCATCGGCTACTCGATCATGGATACGGTTATCATCTTCGACAGGATCCGTGAGTACCGTGCCCTATACCCGAAACGTGACCTTGGAAATAACATCAATGCTGCCATCAACAGCACCCTTGGACGTACAATCAACACCTCCGGTGTAACGCTGGTTGTGCTTATCACCATCTTTATCTTTGGCGGTGAAGTTCTCCGGGGTTTTACCTTCGCCTTGATCGTCGGGGTTGTTTCCGGTACCTACTCCTCGGTTTTCAACGCCACCCCAATTGCTTACGATATCCTTTTATGGCAGGAGCGCCGTAAGGAAAAAAAGGAGCTGGCCGCTGGTAAAAAAATCAAATAACTACTCCGATCCGATACAAAAAAAATCCCGGTAATTGCCGGGATTTTTTTTTGCTGCCCCAAAACATGCTAAGGAGCGAAAAGTTTCGTTATTATAATCCGCGTTTTTACTAATTTTGTAAAGATCATTGCCGATAATCATGAGCCAACTGTCCCGTTTACTGCTTATACTCTTTATTTTTTCGCTGGCCGGATTCTCTGTCAGTGCCCAGAATAAATACTCTAAGGCAGCAGATGATGCATTTGCCGATCAGATGTATCTACTTGCGCTGCAGAAATACCAGAAAGCCTACTCCAAAGTAAAGAACAACAAGGTGGAACGCGACCGCATCTCCTTCCGCCAGGGCGAGTGTTACCGGATGATGAACAACACGAAGAAGGCAGAGTCAGCATACAAACGACTGGTCACCAATACCAAATACATTAAGGATGAACCAAAGGTTCTGCTTTACTACGCCGATATGCTCAAGGCGAACGGCAACTACGAAGAGGCGGTAAAGCAATACCAGGCATACAAAGAAAAGGTGCCCAGCGATGCCCGTGCCGATATCGGAATTGAAACCTGCAAGCAGGCTAAGGAGTGGATTTCCAATCCAAGTAAATACGGAATAAAGTGGGAAAAACCACTGAATACCAAGGACGATGATTTCGCTCCTGCATATGCCGATAAGAAATTCGGTTCAATACTTTTTACCTCCGACCGGGATGCCTCCAGCGGCCGCGACATCGACAACTGGACAGGCCTGGAATTTTCCGACTTCTTTTTCTCGCGTATCGACAGAAAGGGTGACTGGAGCAAACCTGTTCCAGCGGATGAGGCGGGTATGCTCAACTCCAAATCCAATGATGGGGTAGGCCAGTTCAACCCTGCATTCCGCTCTTTCTACTTTACCCGTTGCTGGAACGATGCCCGCCGCAAGAATGGTTGTGCAATATATAAGGTCAGCCGGCAGGGCGGAACGACCTGGAGTGAACCGGAGAAAATGGATCTGGGCGGAGACAGCTCTACAGTGATGGGACACCCATCGGTTACAAACGATGAGGTTATCTTTATGGCAGCTGAACTTCCGGGAGGGTACGGCGGCAAGGATATATGGATGGTAAAGAAAGCCAAGAACGGTAAAGGGTATATCAAAGAGAACCTGGGCCCGGAGATAAACAGCGCGGGGGATGAACTTTTCCCGTTCATCCGGCACGACAGTATTCTCTATTATGCCTCCAATGGGCTTCCCGGAATGGGCGGACTCGACATCTTCATGACCGTAAGGTCGAACGGAAAGTGGAACCGGCCGGAGAACATGAGGTCCCCGCTCAATTCTCCAGCCGACGATTTCGGTATGGTATTTAACGGAGAAGAGGCTGA
>CAYHCQ010000118.1:0-11013 GCA_964355115.1 uncultured Prolixibacteraceae bacterium
TTACTGAAGTGATTGAGGAGAATGCGCTGATCAAATATAAGGAGAAGCCCTACATCGTTACCATCAAAGGAGTAAGCGAGGATTTTATTCACACAAGCCGGGTAGATACCATGATGGCAGAGGGCAGATTCCTGCTGCAGGAGGGCGATAAGGATTATACTGTTCTCGGATACGGGGTGGCCTATTATCTCAGTGCCAACCTGAGTGATTATGTTTATCCCCTTGTTGTATATGTTCCCCGGCGCGATGCCGCGTTTGCCGGGGGGTTTGAAAATGCCTTCAATGCCGAGGTCATTTTCCCTTCCGGGTACTTTTCGATCCAGCAGGACTACGATATAAAATACGCATTGGTTTCACTGAGATTTGCCAAGAGGCTCCTCGCCTACATAGATGAGCGTACCGGTATTGAGATCGGGATTGCTAAAACAGCCGACCCGAACAAGGTTCAACAGGATATCCAGGAATTGATGGGGAGCAGATTCACGGTTAAAAACCGTTTCCAGCAGCAGGAGGTACTTTATAAGATCATGAAATCGGAGAAATGGGCGATATTCCTGATTCTCACTTTTATCCTGCTCATCGCAACCTTCAATGTGGTAGGTTCACTTTCGATGCTGATCCTCGACAAGAAGAAAGACATTGCGATTCTTCAGAGTCTCGGCGCCAGTCAGCGGCTTATCAAACAGATATTCCTAACAGAGGGGATGCTTATTTCCCTTACCGGTGCGATCGCCGGACTTATTCTCGGGGCGGTGATCTGCTGGATGCAGCTACAGTTCGGCCTTATCAAGTTAGGCGCCGCGGGAAGTACTTTCGTAGTCGACACCTATCCGGTTCAGATGCAGGTGACCGATTTCGCCGGGGTTTTTGCCACCGTTGTCGCCATCGGCTTCCTTGCAGCCTGGTACCCTGTGCATAATATCCGGAAAATCAATACCGGACAGGCAAGGACCGACTGATTTTATTTTTATATTTGTTATCTGATTAACAGTATCCGCTCTTTCCCTGATAAAATGAACTGATCCATGTCTAAATCTGCCAGATTACCATTCCTCTTTTTGGTTTTAAGCCTTGCGTTATCCCAAGTCACCATTGCCGGTGAAATCACGGTCAACTCCGGAAAAACAGAACTCAGGTTCACCTCTTCCGGTTACCAGCAGCTGACGCTGACCTCTACCCTCTCCCTCCTTCAGTTCAGGGATGTTACGACCAAAAAAGGCGGGTTCACCGAACTCTATGTAAGTGGCTATGGAGCCGGCAGCAGCATCGGCGATCCGAGCCTGCCCACCTTAAGAAAGCTTATCGAGGTTCCGCTGGGCTCAACATTCACCATAGCAATTACCCGCCAGGAATTCCGGGAATATGACATGGTGACGGCCGGTATCAACTACCTCATTATCCCCGCTCAGGCTTCGGTTTCAAAAGGGATCACCGACCCCTCTCTCATTCCTTTCGAGGTGAATGAGGCGACTTACCTTCGCAATGAATTTCTCGGCGGGCCGCTTTTAAGGGTAACCGATGCCGGAATTATGCGTTCCGCAAGGCTGGCCAGGATCGACATCTCGCCCATTCAGTACAATCCGGTTACCCGGAAGCTCAGGATATATGATAAGATCGAGGCTACTGTTGTATTTAACAATGCCGATGTTGCTGCGACACTGGTGCTGAAAAAAGAGAAGGCCTCCGTCTATTTTGAGAAATTGTATCAACAACTTGGAAATTACCAGCCACTCACCGATACGATGATTACCACTTCGCCGGTAACTTATGTGATCGTATCTGCGCCCGCCTACCAGCAATCGCTCCAGCCACTGGTAAGATGGAAAACAAAAAAAGGCTTTAAGGTGATCCAGGCATACACCAACGACCCTGCTGTAGGAACTACTACCACCTCCATCAAAAATTATCTTAATGATCTTTATGACAATCCGCCGGCCGGTTACAACTCTCCCGGTTTTGTGCTTTTTGTGGGCGACGTTGCACAAATACCCACCTTTACCAACAACGGACAGGCCACCGACCTGCGTTACTGTGAATACACCGGCGACAATATCCCCGAAGTATTCTACGGCCGGTTTTCAGCCAATAACCTGACACAACTCCAGCCCTATATCGACAAAGTTCTGGAATATGAACAATATCTTTTCCCAACCGAAACGTGGCTCAACGAAGTCGTAATGGTTGCCGGCGCCGATGCTTCCCACCAGATGACCTGGGGCAACGGACAGATCAATTACGGCACAACCTACTATTTCAATACGGCACACAACATCACATCGCACACCTACCTGCAGCCGGAGCCCGGTGGCGCCAACTATTCGCAGCAGATCCGCACCATTGTGTCCAACGGCGTCTCTTTTGCCAACTATACTGCACATGGTAGCGAGAATGGATGGGCCGATCCCCAGTTCTCCATCTCACAGATCGCGCCCCTGCTGAATGATCATAAATACTGCCTGATGGTTGGTAACTGCTGCCTTACAAGCAAATTCAACGTGACCTGTTTTGCCGAGGAGATCACCCGTGCCGCCCACAAAGGGGCCATCGGTTATATCGGTGCATCCAACAACTCCTACTGGGACGAAGATTACTGGTGGGGATGCGGATTCAAGGCAATAAGTGCAAATCCCACCTACAACCCGCTCCACTTAGGCGGTTATGATGTTACCTTTCACGAACTGGGCGAATCGACCGACGACTGGTATACGACCATGGGACAGATGGTTGTTGGAGGAAACATGGCCGTAGAGGAATCGAGTGCCGCGTCAAGCAGCAAGCTTTATTACTGGGAGATTTATAACCTCATGGGAGATCCCTCGGTAACCATCTATTATTCAGTGCCTCCGGCCATCGCAGCAACCTATCCCCCGGCAGTCATGGTTGGGACCACCACCCTTTCGGTTACAACCGAACCCTGGGCCTATGTTGCGCTTTCGACGAACGACACCCTGCTTCTTGACGCCCGCTGCGCCGATTCCACCGGGGTTGTCGACCTCACCTTCAGCGCACTGATGGAGCCTGGTTATGCCGACATCGTAATTACAAAACAGAACCGGAAACCCCGCATCGACTCCATCCAGGTGATACCTGCCACAGGACCTTACCTCACGGCAGGTTCTTTTACAGTAAACGATTCAACCGGAGGGAACCACAACCACCTGGCCGATTTCAGTGAGGCGGTCTTCCTCAATGTTACGGTAAACAACATCGGTGTGATGGAAGCTTCCAATGTGACCGGTACCATAGCCACCACCGACACCAATGTTGTACTGACCTCAACAAGTTTTAATTTCGGCACCATACCTGCGGGTGGCAGTACCACAGGTGAGAACGCCTTCGGTCTCACGGTAAAGGATTATATCATTGATCAGCACAAGGTGAACTGCACGCTGGTCTTCACGGATGGGACCAATACCTGGAACAGTGCCGTTAACCTCACGCTCAACGCACCGAACCTCACCGTGGGTGCAGTGTCCGTGCTGGACCCCGCACCAGGCGGGAACAACAACGGAGTTCTCGATCCGGGCGAAACCGCCAAGCTGAAAATCACAACAAGCAACAAAGGTCACGCCTCTGTGGGTAATTCAGCCGGTCATCTCCAGGTTCTCGCCGGTTCCACATCGTACATCCTGGTTACCAACCCCAACTATTATATCGGCAACATGCCACCCAACAGTTTCTTATTCGTTTACTTCGATGTGGTGGCCAACGGGATAACCCCTGCAGGAACCGTTGTGAACCTGAAATACGATGTAACAGCCGGCCAGTCTGACCAGTATACCGCCGAAAAGCTGATCGACCTTACCCTTGGTGAGGTGCCCCAGTACCTGATGGGAAATTCCACAGTAACTACCTGTAACGCGACCTTTATGGATTCGGGAGGCGAAAATGGCAACTACAGCGACAACGAAGTCTACACAATGGTATTCTACCCCGGAACAACAGGCGCAAAGGTGAAAGCAATGTTCACCGATTTCAGCGTTGAGCCGGAGACAAACTGCAACTACGACTATCTGCGCATTTTCAACGGCGCTTCCTCAATATCGCCGGTGCTTGGCACCTATTGCGGCACCAACTCACCCGGAACGGTGCTGGCAACAAACACCGACGGCGCTCTTACCTTCGAATTTCATTCCGATTACTCGGCCAATATGCCTGGGTGGGCGGCCAACATCTCCTGCTATGGAGGTCCGCTTACACTGATTGCAAATGCATTCCCGGCAACCGTATGCCAGGGCAGCTCAAGCCAGCTGGTGGCTGTTGTTTCAGGCGGCAGCGGCAACTACACCTACCTGTGGACCCCTGCAACCTACCTGGATGACCCGACCAGCGCCAATCCAATCGCCACACCGGATGCCAGCATCTCCTACACCGTGACCGTGAACGACGGCACCTCCAGCCTTACCTCCAACCCTGTGGACCTGGCCCTTGCACCCAGGCCCGCAGCCCCGGTAATTACCGAAAACGGCACCCTTCTTGAATCGTCGGCCGCAACAGGCAACAGCTGGTACCTGAATGGAAACCTCATCCCCAATGCCAGTGACCAGACCTATATGCCAACTGCATCGGGCATCTATTATGCAACGGTCAGCGATGTTGTTTCGGACTGTGAATCGGCCCCCTCGAACAGCATCTATTTCCTGATGACCGGCACTGGTGAAAACGAAACCGCCGGCATGGTCACACTCTTTCCGAACCCGGTGAGGGATGCTCTCAATATCAGCTATGTGCTGTCGGGAACCGGCCAGACCAGGATAACCCTGATGGATGCCTTCGGGAATCTGATCCTTGCCATTGCCACACCTTCAAACCAGCAGAAAGGGTCGCATACCGTTTCGGTAAACACCGCGGATATGCAGGCTGGTATGTACTATTGCAAGATAAAAACGGACACCTATTCCATTGTTAAAAAAATCATCATTTCGCGATAGACAATCCAAGCAACGGTAACTTCTCTCTCAGCATTCGCTCCGCTGTAGCGGCAGAAATATCGCTGTCGGTATACAACAGCATGGGGACGAAGGTTTATGAAGAGCTCTCCAATGTTCCAACCGGGGAAGTAACCATTCCAATGAACCTGACACAACTTCAACCGGGTGTATACCTAGTAAAACTGATGTCGGGCGGCACGGCGCTCACCCGCAAGGTCGTCATTAAAAAGGACTGAAAGGGGACTTTATAAAGGCAAAGGATTATTACTGCTTTGCCTTTTTCTTAATTACATGCAGAACCTGTTTGGTATCTGCATTCAGGATGAATGCGATAACGTTGAGATTATCGGCATTCCATTTTCCGCTCAGTTTTTTCGTGTAATCTTTCCTGATCACCGACACTGTATCATTGGCAGTGGTGACCTGATCGCCGAAATAACCATTGATGGAACCGCGAAGGAGGTCGTTGAAAACATATTCGTGATTTACGACCTGGCCAACCTGCTGAGGACCAACAATACCGTCTTCGAGGATACAAACACAAAGGTTGTAGGTCCCCGAAAATTTCTGGAGAAACCGCAACTGAACAGATGAAGAAAGTGTTGTGTCGGAGCCGGTTATGGTTACCGAATTGTGCATCGACATCACGGCGGCCTTGGGCAGTTTAACCTGAGCTGCAACAGCATCGGCCCATTCGTCGGTCTGTATATACATCTCGGGAGAGGCGTTATACCGGACGCGGTTCACCAGTCCAAGCGGGTTGGTGACAATATTAAACGTCGTAAGCCAGGTCTGGGATGTCGGATTCCTGAAATCCTGGGTGTAGAAGGGGCTGGCAGGGTTCAAAGAATCGGGGTTGGCAAAATAGCCGGCATGAACGGCAATCACGAAAACCTGATGCTCATATAAGGTTTCAAGGGTTTTTGCCAGCACAGCAGCCTGCGGACAATTCTGGCATTTCATTCCGGTATAGTCTTCCAGCAGAACCGACCTCAGGTTGGTATCGATCTTAACCTCTTTCGTGGTATAATAGGGAGCCTCAACCTTTGTACACGATTGAAAAACAATTCCTGTAAGCAGAACGGATAGTAAGAAATATTTGGTTCGTTTCATTGTTTCAGGCGGTTAATAAATTAGAAACTGCTGGTGAATGTCAGGGTTACACCGCTGGATGCCGGAACGTAGCGGCATACACCGCCAACGCAGATAATCCCTTCGCGCTGCCTTCCGTAGGAGAGGGCAAGGCGTGTGGTATTGTGGGTATATCCCGCACTTATGAGGTAGTAGTGCAACTGCATGGCGGTTTCAGGGTTGCCATAATTGAACTGATCCTGGATGGAAAAGAACCACTGAGGGGCAATGGTAAATTCGACCAGCCCTGCAACCCAGTTGCCTTTGTCCTGCTTTGTCCATAAGCCCTGTAGCTCCCAGCGGAGTGAATGTTTTTTAGTGATATTCCAGGTTACGTCGGCCACGCCGATCTGTGCATACACCATGGAGCTGCCATCGGGGTTGGTATGGCCCTCAATCACCCATTTGTTGTAAGTCTGGTAGAGATAGGTAAAGATCCCCTTCCATTGTTTCGATATCTTCTTTGTCACCTCGAGGTTGGCATCCTGGTAATATACCACATCCCCGATTCCGAAAAACTTAGTCTTATATCCGTCCGTTCCCGGATGATCGATCGTATCGCCTACATTCACCGGATTCTTGATGATGGAATTCACCTGGGAGAAGTTGGCGGCAATGGTCATCCCGCTCTTCCCGCCGAGGGGCGAGTTCTTTTTAAGATGGTAAGTCACTGTTCCGGAGAGTCCGATTTCACCTGTCGACTGTGAGGCACAGGGATACATACTGGCCAGGGCATAGGTATGTTCCTTCGTGATGGCAGGGAGGTAATTGATATCAACCATGTTGTTGATTACAGTCCGGTCGGATTTATAACTCATGTTATCGATCCACTTCGACATCAATGAAATGCCCAGGCCTTTGGTGGAGTAAGACAGGTTTGTAAATACCCCGTTTCCGTTCTTGTATATGTAATGGTTGCGTGTGGATGGGTCGTTGATCTTGTGGGCATATTCCGTAAACCAGTTGAACCCGCCGATGTTCAGGTTGAATCGTCCACCGTAATTGGCAACGTTCTGAGGCATTGTCATCACCAGCACCTTGCCGTAATAGATGGTCTCTTTGGTTTTATCTTTTTGAAAGTTACTGACAAATGAGCCGCCGATTGTAAGTTTTACCTTTGCGTCGGCAAGGGAGGGGAATATATCATTAAAGTAAAAATCTGCATCAAATCCCTTCACAATACCCCTAGCATTGTTGTTATAGGGTTCCCAGTAGAACCTTTGGATCCCGTAAACGCCTTTAAAGGTCATACCTTTGATCGGGGTTACCTTAACGCGAAGGCCGCGGATCGAATTATCATATCCGAGTGTCCACTCCTGGTATGTACGCAGGATCATGCCATAACCAAACTGTTCGTAAAAATTCCCTGCGGTCACCTCCAGGAAATCAGTCTTGTAATTGACATACCAGTAAGGCACTCCAACTCCTTCATTCCGCATGTCGTAACCCAGGAGCGGCGGCATGTAAGCCTCAAAACGCATTCCGGCGGTGAAATTACCGAGAGAATAGTTCACCTCTGTATAACCATTCATGCGCACCAGCCGGCCATCAAGGGTGGAATCGGTTATGCCGAGCTTGGCATCGGGCATGTAGTAGATGGCATCAAGCTGTGTATTTCCATGGACTTCGCTTCCCTTCAACAGATCCTGTGCATTGGCCACGATCGGAAAAAGGAGTAGACAAGCTGTAAGTCCCCAAAAAAAGTTCTGATTCTTCTTCAAGGTTTGTGGTTTAATAATGAATTATCACTTCAGTGCCCGGGAGTACTAATATCTTCGCCCTTGCTTACTTTTCTTACCAGATCGATAAGCTGCAGTTCATCCCCTTCGGCAAATGATGTATGCTGCCACACCACTTCGCCTTTACCATTGAGCAGGAATGTTTGTGGAATCGGGCCAACATTCATAGCCCTTTTAAAATCGCTGTTCGGGTCGAGAAGCACGGTGTAATCCCAGCCTTTTCCATTCACGAGCGGAGCCACCAGTGCAGCCGATCGCGAATCATCAACCGAGATCGCATACAATTTAACCCCGGTTTCCGTCACCCAGTCATCGTAAACATCACTGATTGTTGTCAGCTCCCTTACGCAGGGTTTGCACCAGGTAGCCCAGAAGCTGATAATGACCGGCTTCCCGTCATTGGAAATATCGCCTGTATTGAATGGCAAACCCTTCACATCTTTGATGGCAACGGCGGGCAGTTTTTTATACTTGAACACGTCCTGTGAGGAACCTGAAAGTACCATAAAACCTAACAAAAGGAGGATAAATAATTTTCTCATACCGGCTAGTGTTTTTGAATTCACAAAGGTAAGAATTTAAACATAATACACCTCTAAAATCTTGCAGTTAGGTTCCGGGATCAGAAAAACACCGTCCATTATGGCCGGCAACAATATCACCTCTCCTTTTGTAAGGGTAATCATCCCCTGCTCGTAATGCATCTGGGTTGTTCCGTCAACACAAACGCAAAGAACAAACGAATCGAGGCCGCTGTAATCCTTGCGGATCGGTTCGTTGAAATCGAGGATGCTGCTTGTAAAGTAAGGGCATTTTACAAGAGGTACAGTCCTGTTGCGCGTTTTCGGATAATTTGTGCGGTACGATTCCTGAAAACCGAAATCGATGGCATCGAGTGCCAGTTGGGTATGCAACTCTCTTCTTTTGCCGTGATCGTCGACCCGGTCCCAGTCGTAAATGCGGTAGGTGGTATCTGAAGTTTGCTGGATCTCGGCCAGCAGGATTCCCGGACCCAGTGCATGTACCCGGCCGGAGGGAATAAAGAAGGCATCTCCCTTTTCGACCTTTTCCACATTCAGAATTTCGCGAAGAGTGTTCTTTTCCAGGAAGTCGAGGAATAATTCACGATCCGCTTTCCGGTTAAACCCGCTGATCAGTTCGGCCCCGGGGTCGGCATCGAGAATGTACCACATCTCTGTTTTTCCGTTGCCGATCCCCCGGCTTGCTGCCAGTGCATCATCGGGATGGACCTGGATGGAGAGGTAGTCGCTTGCATCGATGAATTTTATCAGGAGGGGGAACTCAGTCCCATAGGTCTCATAGGCGGCTTCACCAACAAGGTCATCCATGTAAATCTCAAGGACTTCATTCAATTCGTTCCCGGCCAGGAAGCCATTACTGATCTGAGTCTGATTCCCTTCAACGCCCGAAAGCACCCATGCCTCGCCGCAGTTGGGCAGCTTTCCGAAATCAAGGCCCAGGGCAGTTCTTATCTTATTGCCGCCCCAGATCTTATCCTTGAACAGGGGGGTGAATTTCAGCGGGTATAACATATTCATAGGAATCCCTTGTTGGGTTTTTGATTATCTTTATCTTTGTTAGCAGAAGCAAACAAAGGTAAGGAACTTCATCATGATTAAAACGATATGTGTTTTCTGCGGCTCAGGCATGGGGTCGAATCCGGTTTACGGGGATCGGGCAAGGCATCTGGCACTTTTCTTTCTGGAGAAAGGGATATCTCTCGTTTATGGCGGGGCCAATGTAGGTTTGATGAGTATTCTGGCCGATACCATGCTGGCCGGAGGAGGGCGTGTGACGGGGGTGATGCCGGAATCGCTTGTTGTAAGGGAAGTGGCACATTCCGGGCTCACCGAGATGCACATCGTAGAGGGAATGCAGCAGCGCAAAGCCCTGATGGCCGATCTCTCCGATGCATTCATCGCACTTCCGGGAGCGTATGGCACACTCGATGAGCTTTTCGAGGTACTTACCTGGAATCAGCTGGGCATTGTGGTTAAACCCATAGGCTTGCTTAATGTTCTTGGCTTTTTCGATCCGCTGATACGGATGACCGACCATGCCGTGGCAGAGAAATTTCTTCGCCCGGAACACCGGAGTATCCTGCAGGTTGATGACGATGAAGCCGCATTGCTCGCCAAACTGGATGCATGGCAGCCGGTCACTGCCGAAAAATGGATTGAAGGCCTGAAGGCCGGTAAAATTTAAGGATCCCGGTTTACCTTTTTCATTTTTTCCGATTAAGTAATAATTCGAACGTGGATAAAATAATAATATGCTCATAATTGGAATAACAGGAACCCTCGGTGCAGGCAAGGGCACCATCGTTGAATACCTGGCTGAGGAGAAAGGGTTCACCCACTTCTCGGTGCGCGCCTATCTTCTGGAGGAGATCCGCCGGCTTGGCATGCCCGAAAACCGCGACAGCATGTTCAACCTGGCCAACGAACTGCGCGCCGAACACGGCCCATCGTTTGTCACCGACCAGTTGTACCTGCTGGCCGTAAAGTCGCAGCGGAACTGCATCATTGAAAGTATCCGCACCCCTGGCGAGGTCACCTCGCTGCGTACGAAACAGAACTTCCATCTGATTGCAGTCGATGCCCTTCCTGAAATCCGCTACCGGAGAATATTTGAGCGTAAATCGGAAACAGACAGCATCACTTTCGATACTTTCCTGGAAAATGAAAAACGTGAGATGACCTCTTCCGACCCCAATAAACAAAACCTGGCGGAGTGCATCCGCCAGGCTGACTATGTGCTCGTAAACAACGGTGATAAGGCGGATCTCTTCAAACAGGTTGAAGAGGCGCTGAGTACCATTACCGGATGATGATCAGTTTCCTGGTAAGGTAGTCGTTCCCCGATTTAATCCGGATAAAATAACATCCCTCCGGCAGAGTGGTCAGGTCGAAGTTGCAGTCGTTGCCAGCCGTGCAGCTTTTTGAGCTGACAATTTTCCCGGTAAAATCCATAACTTTCACTTCAAGTTGCACGGCTCCGGGTCCCCGGGCAGTGATCCTGAATTTTCCTGCCGTCGGGTTCGGATAGATCCGGATGCCTTCGGTCTGCTGATCGCTGACAGATACCGTCGACTGCAACTGCGATACGGTTACCTGCTGAACAGGCGCTCCTGAAGCAACCACGGTGATGGTGGCCACCCGCTGAATGTAATATGGGTTTTCGGAATAGTT
>CAYHCQ010000119.1:0-10971 GCA_964355115.1 uncultured Prolixibacteraceae bacterium
TTCCTGTTCCAATACCTACTCCTTCTTTTTGATCAGTTGTATAATTGTAATATCCCGAATTCACACACATCGAAGCCGGTCCCGTGATGGTTGGAACAGGTGCAATGGTAACTGTAACGGCAAGGTTCGATGCCGATCCGCTTCCGCAGGTATTTGTTCCGAATACTGAGACTGTGCCGGAGGTATTACCGATGGTGACAGTTATGCTGTTTGTATTGGCCCCGGCTGTGATCACAGCGCCCGCTGGCAAGGTCCATGTGTAACCGGTGGCATTTGCAATTACAGGTACAGAATAGACTTTACCTGTACTGTTCCCGCATACAGCAGTCGGTCCGGTGATGGCTCCGGCAGGACCCGGCATCGGGCAACTGGTGGTGATAAATGTCATGTTGTTTCCATTGGCCGTTCCCACGCCATTAACCCCTTTCACCCGGTAGTTATAGGTGGTATTGATAACAAGTCCGGAGATATTGGCGCTCACAGGTGCAACGGTATTGCCCGTAACAGGGCTTGGAATGCCCGGAACGGTTGTTCCATATGCGGTTGTGAGTCCATATTCAAAAGTCACGGTTGTTGAAGCGCCCCCTGCATCCACGGTTCCGTTGAGGGTGGCGGAGGTACTTGTTACCGAGGTTGCTGCTGTGGTAACAACAACCGGAAGAACAGCCGGCGTTGTGAATGTCATATCCCCTCCGTTCGTAGTACCAAAGGAGTTGACGCCTTTCACCCTGTAGTGGTATGTATTTCCCGGCAGCAGTCCTGTAATTGCAGCAGTCACCGGTGTCACCGTTGTTCCGGTAACTGTGGCAGGAACACCTGCAACGGTAGAACCATAAGCTGTAGTAAGACCATACTCGAAAGTAACAGTGGTAGATGCATTGTTGGCATTAACGGTACCGTTGAGGGTGGCCGCAGTACTTGTTACTCCGGTTGCTGCCGTTGTAACTACGATCGGTGGACCACCGACTATGATCGGCAGCGGCTGGTTCCAGGTTTGCGTAACTTCAAGATCGGTCAATGCACGGTTGTACATGCGAAATTCATCCATCAGGGTTCCGGTGTTCATACTGTTGCTTGAGCTGTAACCTCCGACAAGAAAAGGACCGGCGCCGGTGAGGGTCACGGCAGCCTGTGCAACACTGCTGGAAAATACGCCGTTAAAATAAACGCGAACGGCTGTACCTGTATAGACCAGGTGGATTACTGTAGGTGTGGACGGAATCGCATTGATGGGAACATCAGTGAACCCGGTAGCCCTCAACCAGAGGTTGCCGTTACCAGCAACACCTCCTGTGAAACAACGAAAACTTCCGGCACTTGCATCTCCGAAATAGTAATATGTTGTTGAGGCAGTTGCGGGAAAATTATTCAGCCAGAAGGAGATCGTCCATCCGGTTGAAGGCAGGTTGGTTGCCCATCCCGTGTTAAGCCTGTTTGATGTAGAGGTGAGTCCGTTCCCGATCAGGGCGGTACCAAACTGACCGGTACTGCCAACTGTAAGGCCATCGAGGACTGCAGGGTTTGTCCCGACAGGGGCGCTTGCATAGTTCTGCTGATTGCCTGCAGCATCAAATTTATAGTACATGTATTCCGGAACCGCCTGTGCGAAAATTCCGGAAGTTGTCAGCAATAAAACAGCAATGTAAAATCCTTTTAACCTGAAAAACAGCGTAATTTTTGTCTTCATAATTCATGGATTTAATTAATACTGTAAATAAATTAAGACATGCAATATATATAATTATTTCAAAGATAAGAATAAATCTAAATAACAATCCAAATGTTTTGTCATTTTTCTTCCTTGCGGGATAACCAAAATGTTACTACTTTTGCACTCCCAAAGCAAAACCGTTACAGGAGAGATGCCAGAGCGGTCGAATGGGGCGGTCTCGAAAACCGTTGATCTCGCAAGGGGTCCCAGGGTTCGAATCCCTGTCTCTCCGCAAAAAGAAACGCCCTGAACGGGCGTTTTTTCGTGAAGCATGACGTGTGACGCGTGACACGTAACGCGTGAACAGTGCTGAAAAGCTATTTCCTTGCAATGAAATCCAGATAATTTTCTTTATGGATGACTTTGAAGGATGAGTTGGTATAGGTATCCAAAAACTCCCTGGGTGGTTTAGCTGCTTTTTCGGTCCACTTGAATTCCGTTCCTTCAAGCGTTCCACCCGATTCTTCAATGAGGTCGATCTCCTTCTGATCGTAGGTTCGCCAAAAATAATAGTTACAGGTATTTGAAAGGTAATGGTTTCGTTTTAACCGTTCCGAAATACAATAATTTTCCCACAATCTTCCTGTGTCATCCCGAAGTGAAATCCTGTTAAAATTTGAGATGATGATGTTCCTTATGCCATTGTCCCAGAAAAAATAACGCCGCGATTTTGTGATTTCCTTACGCAGATTGCGGCTGAAACCCTGCAGTGAAAAAATGATGAAGCACTTTTCGAGCAAATCCAGGTACCTTGACACAGTATTTTTACTTACCCCAAGTCCTGATGCCAGTTCAGTTGCCGACACATCGTTGCCGATCTGAAATGCAATCAAACGCAACAAGCTGATAATGAAGGTAGAATCTTTCAGATTGTCCAGGGTTAGTATGTCTTTCAATAGGGCTCCGTTTTTAATAGATTCGAGCACATCTGTTTTTTCCGGGTTCGTTATAGCATTGATGATCTGCGGATAAGAACCATATATCAACCTGGATTCCAGATTCTCTTTCGCAGTTATAAAATCCTCATTAAGTTCAAGTTGGGCTACCGGGTATAGGTAAAAGTATTTGCTTCTGCCAGTAAGTGGCTCTCCAATTTCATTTTTAAGATCGAAAGCAGATGAACCGGTTACAAATACAGAAATATGTGGAATTGCATCCACTATTAATTTCAGATTTATACCGATATGAGGAATTTTTTGCGCTTCATCGATAAAAAGATAATCATATCCCGAAGTAAATTGTTTCAGTAAACTCAGTCGCCGGCTTGATAAAATTTCAGCTACATCCAGGTTTTCGCCCTGGACCATGAGTACTTTCCCACTCTCAATCCTTTCCTTTGCGAGCTCCATAAGGAAAGTTTTACCTGTTCTTCTTGCACCGAATAAACCGGTGACAAAACCAGGCCGCAAACTTTTCACTAGAGTATTTGATAATATCCTGGGTATCATGCTGACTATATTTAACCTAATACGGTCAGCAAATATACTCTTTTTTAATTTCCCAAACATCACCACCTCGTTTTCATACATACAGAGTCACAGAGGCACAGAGGCACAGAGGCACAGAGGCACAGAGGCACAGAGGCACGAGTCACGGTGAGTACGTTCGATATTTCAGGAAGAAATACATGCTGACTCCGCTCAGCAGGGCGAATATGGCACCGGCGGAAAGGAGGGCGGTTGAAAGGCCCCATTTGTCGGTTATCCAGCCGTAGAACGGTCCCAAGATTGCGAAGAGGAGGCGGATCACAAAATTCCGCACGGAGAGCACCGTGGCGCGGATGTCGGAGGTGGTGATGCGGTTGATATAGGTGCGCAGCGTGGGAGTTGCAAGGCCCCGGGCCAGGTAGAAGATGAGAAGGATGAGAAACCCTGCCAATGAACTGGTCAGGGCAAGGCCCGCATACCCGCCTGCGAGGGCCAGGGTGAAGAGTATCACCGTGCCTTTGGCTCCCAGCCTCTCCTCTATTTTCCAGGCATAGATGGCGGTGATGCCAACACTCAGGTTGAGGATGGCCCAGGCCACCCCGAACCACGACACTGTGAGTCCCGCCCGGATGAACCAGGGTTGCGCAAACCAGGCCATGGTCAGCGTGGAGGCCCCCGTGACAGCAGAAAACATGGTGTTCCAGAAGAGTTTCCTGTCGCCATGTAAAACTTTACGAACGATATCTAACACATCGCGCAGGGCTGGTTTCCTGATGGGGCCATGCACCGGAGGCTCGATCAGAAGGAGGGCGGCAGGTATCGCGGCAAAAGCGATAACGGCCTGAAAATAGTAGGGTGTACGCAGGGTAATTGAAGCGAGCAATCCGCCGAGTATCCCGGCAAAGGCCTCCCCGAAATTGCCGATGGAGGTGATCCTTCCTTCGTAGCGTAAATATTGGTCATCCCGTTTTGCCGCAAGCAATGAATCATAGAGCATGGCCGAGTCGGCGCCCGAAACAAGGCTCATCCCCACCCCCAGGATGGTTTCGGCCACCATGAACTCCCAGAATCCTCCGGAGACAGCGTAAACAAGGTAACCGGAGAATCCAAGGATGGCCCCAAGTAGAATACTGGTTCTTCGGCCGGCAATATCTGCAAAATAGCCTGTGGGTATCTCCAGCACCATCAAAGTAACGGAGTAAACCGCCTGCAGTGTGAAGATATCCTGCATGGTCATGCCGTTCGACTGGTAAAACAGCACGATGACCGGCATTACAAGGTTCATCCATTTGGCGACCTTGATAAAATAGAGTGCAGTAAGGTTTCGTTGGAGCGAAAAGGGCATTTTCGGTATTGAAAGGATCCCTATTTCTTCAGGATTTTTGCTCCTTCCATGATCACCTCATAGGTGTAACCGGCTCCAAAATCCTTGTTCAGTGAAATGACTCCCTGGAATATGACCGTTTCGCCAACTTTAACAGAATCTGCTGAAGTGATTGTGAGGTCGTACTTACCAGCTTCCTGGGTTCCATCCTGGAGGTGGATCCAGTTCTTGCTCATAATAGCGCCGGCAAACTTTACAACTTCACCGCGTATCTTCACAACCTTTCCGCTATAATCTGCAGGTTTGGCATAGAGTTCACCAATCGTGATCCCGCCTTCAGCACGCGGCACATGGAGCCCCTCTCTCTGGGGAACAGGCTGTCTGCCTCTCATCTGGGCGGCCTGCATGGCGGCGGCATTGGCCTGGCCATTCTTCTTTTCAGCAGTCATGGGCTGATCAGTAAAATCGTCAATAAAGTAAATTGTCGGAAATTTTCTTTTCAACTCCTTGCTGAAAAAATCGAACATGGGTGCTCCGCGTGACCAGAAATAGGTAGCCCCGACAACAATCTCTGCTTTGTTAATGGCAAGCCAGTAACCGCTGTCGCTGTCGGCCACTCTTACATATGTGTAACTACCGGTCTGAAGAACCTCCTCAGCAACAACCTGGTGTGCATTGGGCAATAGGTTTTCGACCCGTTTATTTTTAGACTGACAGGAGGCCAGTATAGCTGTTAATCCCAAAAAGAGAATGATCAATCTGAACTGTGACTTCATCGTTTTAAAAAGTTTAAATGAGGTGGCAAATGTAGTGAATATTTTTCTCACCACGTCACCACGGGAACAAGTGAACAAGTGAACGAGTGAGCAAGTGAACGGGTGAACAAGTGAGCAAGTGAACAAGTGAATTCAAATCAGACCGTTTTCGATAAATTTCCTGACCAAAGTCATCCATTGATGATAAAATTCTATCTTTGAATGGATTGAATCAAGGGTATATGAGCATAGACCAGAAAGACATCGAGCTTATTGAAAAGTACCTGAGTGGCAATATGAATGAGGCGGAGAGGTTTGCCTTTGAAGCCCGGTTATATGAGGACAGGGAATTTGCGCGGAAGTGCCGTCTTATGAAGACATTTCCGACATTGATGGGTGCGAATGCCAGTGACGAAAAGGTGAAGCAGGAGACTGAGGAATACAGATGGGAGTTCAACACAAAGCCCACCTCCCGTATCTCCGCCCGCCTCTTCTTTTTATTGTTTCTGCTTGTAATTGTAGCGGCTGCAGTGCTTTTCTATTATTCAATCCGGCCGGAGCATCCCAACGAAAGAGTTGCAGCACTCCCTCAAGTGCAGGTAAAGGCCACCGAAATACCAAAAAAGGGACCTGCCCCATCCATGGAAAATGAACCTGCTCCATCCCCGGAAAAGGAACCTGAAGCATCGCCGGAAAAGGAACCTGCCCCATCCCTGGTACGAGACAAACCCGCACCAACTCAGGCCGTCGCGGCGGCACCTTACACGTTGCTAACCCCAGCTGACGGGGAGATTGTAAACAGGCAGGGTGAGATCCTGTTCAGATGGAAGCAGGTACCCGATTCCATCACTCACATATATATATCTGCAGAGGGCATCGGAAAAATTGTCTGGTGGAGAGCAGTCAGACCTGGAATTCGTGAATTCAGGATTCCGGCCATCTCTTTTCGCCCAGGACGCTACTATTGGTATGTTGGGGTTAAGGAGTCTGAGAGGAGCTTCATTATCAGCGAATAACCGGCTTCAGATTTTATTTAGACCACGTCTGAATATGCTAATTATAATATATGTCAAACAATTTCAAGGTAACTTTGTGCATTGTTATAGATGTAAACAGGTAATCAAATGTCATTTTCTCACCGACTCTATATTGGCCTTATGGCCGCTATTGTTCTGGCCTCGCTCGTTTTCCTCGTGTATTCGGGATATTCCTACTACAATACAAGCATTGAGGAGCGCTTTTTTCATACGGACCATATATTGCTGAAGCCCAGCGGCATGTGGGGCCATGGAATGGGCATAGCAGGATCATTCTGCATGCTTTTCGGCGTCGTTTTGTACATCACAAGAAAACGGATGCGGTCGCTTTCACAGCTCGGCACCCTGAAGCACTGGCTCGAATTCCACATCTTTCTATGCACCCTTGGGCCGATCCTTGTTCTGTTTCATACCTCATTCAAATTCGGAGGGCTTGTGGCGATCAGCTTCTGGAGCATGGTGGCGGTCTTCCTGAGCGGCATCATCGGCAGGTTCATTTACATCCAGATCCCGAGAACCATCGAAGGCCGGGAACTGAGCCTCAGTGAGGTGCAGGAGCTGAAAGGAAAAAAGGGTGAAGTTGTAACCGACCAGTACATCAAGCATCTGAAAACCATGCAGAACCTTTTTAAATACTGGCATGTGGCCCACCTTCCATTTGCCTTTGTGATGCTCATTATAATGATCATTCATGTTGTGGTTACGATTGTTTTCGGATATCGCTGGATTTTATAAACATGGAACTGCTGATCGAAAATATCCTGGTCTATTCGCTGGTCATCCTCCTCTGCCTGGCTGTTGTCTTCTTTTACCTTCGTAAGCAGCGGCGCGATTCTAAAAAGGTTGAAGAGAAGATCGTCCTTGCGAAACTGGAAGGGCTGTACGAGCCGGTTTCACTCCACCCGGTTGTTGATCCCAACAGTTGTATCCAGACAGGAGCCTGCATCGCAGCCTGCCCTGAGAAAGACATCCTGGGAATCGTAAATGGCAAGGCGACCACCATCAACGCCTCCCACTGCGTTGGCCATGGCGCCTGTTTTCATGCCTGTCCAACCCAGGCCATAACCCTCTGTATCGGAACCGAAAAGCGCGGTGTGGAATTACCCCATGTGAATCAGAATTTTGAAACAAGCGTGCCCGGAATTTATATTGCCGGAGAACTGGGAGGCATGGGACTGATTAAGAATGCCGTGGAACAGGGTCGCCAGGCTGTTGACAACATAGTGAAGGGCAGTAAAAAGCAACACCAGGCCGAATACGATTTGATCGTTGTGGGCGCTGGTCCGGCCGGGATCTCAGCATCGCTGAATGCAAAAAAACATGGGCTCAACTGTATCGTGCTGGAGCAGGACACCCTGGGCGGTACTGTGTTTACCTTTCCGCGGTCGAAGATCGTCATGACTTCCGCCATGGACCTGCCGCTTCATGGCAAGGTAAAACTATTTGAAACCAGCAAGAGCGAACTGCTTACCCTCTGGCAAAGCGTCATTGCAAAGCACAATATCATTATAAAGGAAAACTCCAAAGTTGAGTCGATCGTTTCAGAGAACGGCCATTTCAGGCTTGAGACCCTTAGTGGTGAAAATTACACTTCCCGGAATATTCTCCTGGCTATAGGTCGCAGGGGCACGCCGCGGAAGCTGGGTATACCCGGAGAGATGCTTGAAAAGGTGGCCTACCGTCTGCTTGAACCGGAGATCATCAGCGGGAAAGAGATTGTTGTGATCGGAGGTGGTGATTCGGCCATCGAATCGGCCCTGTTGCTTGCCCCGAACAACCATGTAATCCTCTCCTACCGCAGTGAGGCTTTCAGCCGGATAAAACCAAAAAATGGCGTGAAGATCAGGGAGGCGGCCGCCTCCGGACTCATTGATGTCAGGTTCAGCACAACCATTACAGAGATCAATCCAACTGAAGTTCTCCTGGCCGAAAGCGGGAATGAAAGCGCTCCCCTGAGAATGAAAAACGACCTGGTTTATATTTTTGCAGGGGGCGAACTGCCTACCGAGTTCCTCCTGAAGGCCGGACTGAAGATTACCAAAAAGTTTGGTGAAGCGATTTTGAAGCACAAATAACAAACAAGGAGTGAAAAATTTTTTCTGTTTCATGTTTGGCCTGCTTCTCCTTGCATGCCCTGCCTTTTCCCAGATCTCGCCGGGAGACCTGGCCAGTGCGCACTCCCACCTCGAAGGGATGTCGAACTGCACAAAATGTCATTCGCTGGGGGCCAAGGTTGCCAATGAGAAGTGCCTCGCCTGTCATACCGAATTAAAAACCCGCATTGATCAGAAGAAAGGATATCATTCATCAACTGAGATCAGGGGTAAGAACTGCATCACATGTCACAGCGATCACCATGGCAAGAACTTTCAAATTGTGCGCTTTGCAAAGGAGAAGTTCGATCACAACCTGGCCGGGTTCAAGCTGACGGGGGTACATGCGAAAAAGTTGTGTGCCGAATGCCATAAGCCCGCTTTCATTGACAATCCTGCAATCCGGAAGAAGAAGTTCACCTACCTGGGACTGAAGCCGGAGTGTACCGCCTGCCATCCCGACTACCACCAGAAGAACCTCCGGCCCACCTGTACCGACTGTCACGATTTTGAAGCCTTTAAACCTGCAACCCTTTTCAGCCATACCAATGCAAAGTTCCAGCTTACAGGGAAGCACCAGAACGTGCCCTGCGCCTCATGTCACAAGGTTTCCATACTGAATGGAAAGAAGGTTCAGCAGTTTGCAGGGGTGAAATTCCAGAGCTGTTCCAATTGTCACAACGATCCGCACCATAACCAGTTCGGCCCCAACTGCAGTGACTGTCATACCGGCGAGACATTTCATGCTGTTAAGACGACCGGCAACTTTGACCATTCTAAAACCGGCTTTCCCCTCGAGAACAAACACCGGGCAGTTGCCTGCAAATCATGCCACAAGACCAACATCACCGATCCGGTAAAACATGAGAAGTGCACCGACTGCCATGTCGACTACCATTACGGTCAGTTCACAGCCGGCGGACTGGTGAGGAACTGTACGGACTGCCATACTACCAAAGGATTTGCAGGCTCCTCCTTTACCCTGGAAATGCATAATGCCGGGGTTTTTCCACTGAAGGGATCTCACCTGGCAACACCCTGCATCGCCTGTCACAAAAAGCAGGAGAAGTGGAGTTTCCGGCAGATCGGGAACCGCTGTGCCGACTGCCATGAGAACATACACCAGGGATTTATCGAACCCAAATACTATCCGGAGAACAGCTGTGAAAGCTGCCACAATAATGAAACCTGGAACAGCGTAAATTTCGATCATTCAAAAACAGCATTTGCCCTCACCGGTCCCCATGAAAAGCAGACCTGCAGGGCCTGTCACTTCAGAAAGGATGCTGAAGGAAAAGTCGTGCAAAAGTTTGCCGATATGTCGTCGAACTGCACAAACTGCCACACCGACAACCATAATGGTCAGTTTGAGGCGAACGGGGCTACCCGCTGCCTGCGCTGCCATGCTTCCACTACCTGGAAAATAGCTGTATTTGATCACAATAAAACTGCCTTTAAACTCGACGGACAGCATGCAAAGGTGGCCTGTGCTAAGTGCCACAAACCGGTTACCCGGGATCAAAAAACATTTGTGTTGTATAAAACAAACAAACTGAAATGCGAAAACTGTCATTGATCATCGTGCTGGCATTTGTTTTCATGTCGGTTGTACTGGTCTCCCCCACCCCGTCGCCACACGGGGATGATTTCAAGGTCAGTTGCGACGTATGCCACAGTGCGAAAGGCTGGAAACTCGACAAAGAGATCTACTCCTTCGACCACAGCCAAACTGCCATGCCGCTCACAGGGCAGCATCAGCAGCTCAACTGCAGGTTGTGCCATGTATCACTTATATTCAAGGATGCAGAGACAAATTGCCTTGATTGTCATACCGACATGCACTACCAGACCGTTGGTCCCGATTGCCAGCGATGCCACACAACCCAGTCGTGGATTGTTGAAAACACCACCGAGATGCACCAGCGTAGCCGTTTCCCTCTGGTTGGCCCTCACTTTGCCGCCGACTGCGGAAGTTGCCATAAATCGGCCTCCAACCTTCGTTTCGAACCACTCGGGGTGGAATGTATCGACTGCCACCAGGAGGATTATAATACCACCACCAAGCCCAATCATGTGCAGGGAAATTACTCCACGAACCGCATCAACTGCCACTCGCCCAACAGTTTTACCTGGACCGCATCAAATACCAACCATGAATTTTTTCCGCTTACAGGAGGACATGCGCTGAACGACTGCAACCGTTGTCATACAAACGGAACATTCGATGGACTTTCGCAGGAATGCGTTACCTGCCATCAGACCACCTATAATTCCACCACCAACCCGAACCATGCCGGGGCAGGTTTCTCCACAAATTGCGTTCAGTGCCACACCACCAATCCCGGCTGGAAACCCTCCACCTTCGACCATAGTCTTTTCCCGCTTACCCTGGGACATGCGGTGAGCGAATGCGCAAAATGTCATCCGACAGGAATCTATTCAGGCACTCCGACAGACTGCCATGCATGCCACGAGACAAATTTCAACGCGACCACAAACCCCAACCATATCGCCGCACAGTTTCCGACGACCTGTGCGCAGTGCCACACCACCAATCCCGGTTGGAAACCGGCAACTTTCGACCATTCCTCATTCCCTCTTACCCTTGGTCACTCACAGCTTGA
>CAYHCQ010000120.1:0-1359 GCA_964355115.1 uncultured Prolixibacteraceae bacterium
GGATATTTTACAACTATTTCCTGCGCGACTTCAACATCGGGTCGCTGGAGCTGATGATGACCATTGTTTTTTTCGCGTTCGGGTTTATTTTCGGCTCGCTGAAATGGGAGCAATCGCTCGTGAGCGGACAGCCGGCTACAGCAGGTACTGTGATCCTCGCCGGGTTGCCCATCATTCTCGGGTTCCAGTCATTGCTTGCTTTCCTCCACTTCGACCTGGTGAATGTTCCGCAGAAACCACTCTCTTCCAGCATGTTTTAGGAGTTCATCCCCCGGC
The DNA here is from genome assembly GCA_964355115.1 of uncultured Prolixibacteraceae bacterium. Lineage (GTDB taxonomy): Bacteria > Bacteroidota > Bacteroidia > Bacteroidales > FEN-979 > JANXZO01. Next base: position 277 of record CAYHCQ010000120.1, read on the forward strand.
GCCTTACTTAAATTTAACTACGATATCGTCGACCAGGAAGTGGGTGCGCTTTTCGTTCAGGATATAAAAACGAAAAATATTGTTGTCGTCATTCATCCAGAATGGCAGATCAATCGAGGCTGAGATCTCTGTCCACCGGAACTGTTTTGTTCCATAGCGGTTAAAGGGATACCACTTGTACAGCAGCAGCTCCCGTTTGCTGTTCTCAACACTGCAAACCATGCCTGCGCCGGAGCTGTCGCTCATAAATGGATCAATAAAACAGCTGACTGTAATCCGGGTGACTTTCCGGTCGAGACTGTGACCAAGTGCCCTTGCATAGTTACAGTTAAACAGGAATGTGGGGAAGATGTGGCACGCCTTGGTTGGGGAATGAACATTGATGCGTGTCTGGTTTACCGAAGGATCGAAGGAGATATTTTCGAAATCGTTGATATGGGTGTAAGAGTCCTTTCGAAAGTGTATGATATCCTCTCTGTCGAGGTAATTCCGGAAATCATCCCAGGCCCAGGTGGAGGAGGTATTCCATAGCGGGTTATAGATAATCTTCAGGTTGTAAAGCGAACAGAGCAGCATGACTAATATTAGCCCCGACCTGACAAACAGGTTCCTTGCATGAACAACCTGTGACAGAAGGAAGGCAAAAGCGAGGGCAAACAGGGCGTAATATTCCACAAAGGGCCTGCATCCGTAGCTGCCTCCGAAGTACCAGGCGTGCCAGGAGGCAATCAGGTAGCTGTTCAGGAGAAAGAACATGGCCAGGAACCAGCCGTTGGGCATCCTCCGGCACACCATAAAAACAATGCCGGCTACCATGAAAAGAACCAGAGGATTGTAAAGGAACAATCCGTTCAGCGGTGCAAACCACACTTCTGTGAGCATAGGATTTTTCCAGAAAAGGAAGGATTCACCGGGATAAGAATAGAACATGTAAGAGCCGGAAAGGTAGTGCCAGTAAAGAAACTGCGGGATGAACAAAACAAACCCTGTCAGGGCAAAAGGTATGGAGTATTTCGGGCGGAGGAAAAAGAGAATTCGTTCCCCGACTTCACGGAATGAGCGCACATCGAGTAAAACCAGCCA
>CAYHCQ010000120.1:1459-10861 GCA_964355115.1 uncultured Prolixibacteraceae bacterium
AGAGAATTCGTTCCCCGACTTCACGGAATGAGCGCACATCGAGTAAAACCAGCCATAACAGCAATAAAATGCTGGTCGGTCTTACTAACACTGCCATTGAAACCACAAGTGCGATAAACAGGAATCTTCCATAACTCCTTTTCCCTCCGTCAAGGAACCCTTTAAGCAGAAACAGGTAGAGCGAAAAGAGAAAGAAGGAGAAAACATGCGACATCCAGCCCTCAACAAGACCGTAGTGATACAGGTTCGTGCCGGCCAGAAGGAACAGGATGGTGAGATATGCAATAGATCGCTTTACATACCTGCTGAGGAAACGATGAAGGAAAAAGAGCCCTAGAACAAGGTAAAAAACAGGGGTTATGAGCGCCATCTTTTCATAGAAATCGGAAAATCCGTCGGCCGGAAGGGCGGATAAAATTGCAATCCCGTGGGTGGCAAGGAAAAACGGTGCAGCGAGCAGGGCCACACCGTAAGTGACCTTTATTACCAGTTTGTCCTTTTTATCATCCAGTACAAAACTCTTGTAAACCGTATCGATTCGGCTCGGGAAGGTTTTAATATCCCAATGGTAAATGAAGGTGGCAGGCAGGTAAACATAGTATTGACTTTTATCCGAAAAAAAAACTCCGGGAGTGGCGGGCTTGCCATCCTTGTACATCAGTCCGGATGAAAGGCTGATCATGCCGGCAAAGAGCAGCACAAAGAAAGTGACGTCAAACCATTTTTGCTTTCTTGTGAGCATTTTCATTTCCTTAACTGGGGTTCAAAAAGTTCAATGGTGATGTCGTCGAGAAAGCAATCCCGTTCACCGGAGTTCCAGAAATAGACAGTCAGTTCATCGTCCCTGTCGGGATAGTATTCGGGCACCTGGTAGTCGAAGGAGATGTAATTCCACGTTCGGGCCTTCAGCTTGCCTGCCAGGTTATGTGCAATATATTTATAGGGTGCCGACTTATGAATACAGGTAAATACGAGGTTCACACAATTTTCATCGGGATGGCAGTCGAAATAGAGCCAGGCGTTTACCCTTAACCAGACAGAATCGAGAGGGCTGATCTCATTGATTGTTTTCGAAAGCCCCGGAGAGTAAGGCTTTGCCTTCGACAATAGCCAGGATCCCTTTCCTCCGTGATAAATGGTTGTGTCATTCAAGGATCCGGATCCTGACACCGGAGTTTCAAAATCCCAGCCGGCAATCCTCGAAATCCGGTACCTGCCACTGACGGGTATTCTTTCCTTTAAAACTACTTTGTCATTAATTAGCAGGTTCATGCCGGAGGAGTCCGCCACACACCGCCCGAATACTGCGCAATAATATTCGCGGTTCATATTCTCCGCTACGATGATCTTTTTTGTGTATTGCCAGGTTTGGAACAGGTTCAGCAACAGGAAAAAGGCGGGCAGGGTCAGCAGGAATACCCTGATCCAGATCTTTTTTTGGAAAATCCACTGCATCAGGTAACCCAGGGGAAGAGCCAATACTGCATAGGTCTCGATAAAAACCCGCTGTCCGAATCCGCGACCAACATTCCACATCGGGTGGCTTGCAGCTAAAAGAAACCAGGAGAGGAAAAAGAAAAACAGTCCGAAGAAGATGGTGCGGTTTCTCTCTGCCAGAAGATACAATCCCGGGAAAACAAGCATCATCATTGGGGTGTAGATAAACCACCCTTTGTTGAATGAGAAGAGGATAAGATGGAAATTGGCGGCGATCAAGGGGTAGACAGAGGCCTCTTTATCGCCGAAATAGAAGGCAGTCCCGGGTTCAGCAAACCAGGCGAAGCGCGTCAAACCGAATGCCAGGACTACGATCAGCATCAGAAACAGGTATTGCCGCGGCTGTTCCATGATTCTCCTCCGGGTTGCCAGCCATGAGGTTCGATCGTAAATGCCCCAAAGCAGCGGGACAAACAGTATGAATACCGACAGGTCGTGAATGAAGCAGGCCAGCACAACGACAGGGAGCATAAGTATGAGCCAGAGCCACTTAAGGTCGCGTTGCCAGTTTATTGTAAACAGAATAACCGCGGCAAAAAGGGTGAAAAGGAAGTTGTGCGGGGTAGCGCCGTCGAAGAAGATCCAACGGAAATAGTTGGTCCCAAAAACAACCAGGATGGTTGTGACATGGGCCACGGAAATGGTGAAGAATTTCCTCAGAACAAGCCACAGCAGCAGGATTCCTGCTACGGCCGAGACAACTGCCAGGAGGGAAAGCAGGGAGGTCATGTTACCGCAGGTAGTTCCGGTCGAAAATATTGTATTTCAGCAGACACCACACCGCCCTGAAGGCATCCTTCATACGGATCTTCTTTCCCTCTTCATAAGTGCGTCCGTAGTAAGATATCCCCACCTCATAGATGCGGATTCCGGGGAAACGGGCAATTTTGGAAGTTACCTCTGGCTCAAATCCGAAACGCCTCTCTTTAAACCTGATCTTCTTAATGTACTCAGCACGGAAGAGCTTGTAGCAGGTCTCCATGTCGGTAAGGTTCAGGTTAGTGAACATGTTTGAGGTGAAGGTAAGGATCTTGTTCCCGATCGAATGCCAGAAGAAAAGGATGCGGTGGGGTTTTCCTCCCATAAACCTCGACCCGTAAACCACGTCGGCAAAGCCGTCGAGTATGGGTTTCAACAATACATTATACTCCTGCGGATCGTATTCCAGATCGGCATCCTGTACCATGATGAAATCGCCGGTTGCCTCATCAATCGCCCGGTGCAGGGCTGCGCCCTTGCCCAGGTTTCGTGGCTGGGTAAAGAGGGTGATGTTGACTCCCGGTTTCCCTGCCTTGTATTCATTAACAACCTTTATGGTGTCATCAGAGCTGTGATCATCGACAATAATGATCTCCTTTTTCACGCCTTCAATAAGTTCTACTGCAAGCACCTTGTCGAGGATGCGGGATATGGTGCAGGCTTCGTTGTAGGCCGGGATGAGTACTGAAAGGGTAAGCGGTTCCATAATAGCAGTTGAATACACAAAAATACTAGAAAATATGCAGGTTGTCCCTATTCATGGTAATAGATGCGTTTCACACGGCGCGAAATCCCGGTGAGTATTTCATAGGGAATAGTTCCAAGCAAAGCCGCAATTTCAGCAACAGGATGTTCGTCGGAGAAGATAACGACTGAGTCGCCTTCACGGACAGCCCCCTCCCGACCTCCCCCAGCCGGGGGATGAGTTGTTGCCTGTTGCCTATTGCCTATTGCCTCAGTTATATCAACCATGGTCAGGTCCATGCAAACGTTGCCGATTATCGGGGCTGGATGTCCGTTGATGAAAACTTTTCCGACACCATTTCCCAGCTTGCGGTTAAGTCCGTCGGCATAGCCAATGGGTACGATCGCGATGGTTTTATCCTCTCCGGCCTTTCCTTTTCGATTGTATCCTATGGTATCACCGGCCTTTATATGCTTGATCTGCGTGATCACCGAACGGAGTGTACTCACATTGCGCAGCCGGGCCTGCTCCTCTGCTCCTGCTCCCACACCATATAAACCAATGCCGAGTCGAACCATGTCGAATTGCGTATCCGGGAAACGGCTGATACCGGCAGAGTTTAGGATGTGACGCAGAATGGGATAGGACAATCTTTGAGTAATTAATTTACTCATTTCTTCAAACTGTGCGATCTGTCCGCGGGTGAACTCATCCTCGCCGGGATCCTCACTGGCCGCCAGGTGCGAAAACAGGGACTGTACCCGCAGGTTCGGGTTCTGCTCCAGGTTCTCAAGCAGTGCCTCCATTTCTTCCGGTGCGAACCCAAGCCGGTGCATGCCGGTATCCAATTTTATATGGATGCGCACCTCCTCCTGGTCGGAAGTCTGGCTGCGGGCGATGGCATCTTCCAGCAAGTTCAGGATCCGCAGATTGTAAATTTCGGGCTCGAGGTTGAACTTAAGCAGGGTGTCGAGGCTCTGCTCCTCGGGGCTCATCACCATGATGGGTAGATGGATGCCCGCTTTCCGCAGTTCCACACCTTCGTCGGCATAGGCCACGGCCAGGTAATCGACCCGGTGAAACTGAAGAATCCCGGCTATCTCGTAACTCCCGCTGCCATAAGAAAACGCCTTAACCATCGCCATGGTGCGTGTGCCGGGTTTCAGTAAGGAACGGTAATGGTTCAGGTTGTGCACCAGTGCATCGAGGTTAACCTCCATCACCGTTTCATGCGCTTTCTGCTGCAAAAGTGCGCTGATCTTTTCAAATTCGAAGATGCGCGCCCCTTTGAGAAGGATCGCTTCATCGAGGAATGAGGATAAGGGGAAGTGGTTGAGAAAATCGTCGGTCGTCTCGAAAAAAGATTTTTCCATCGAAAACTTATCCGTCTGGCGTAAAATATCGCGGCCGATGCCGATCACCCTGTCAATGTGCTGTCGGACCATCAGCTCGCCGATCTCCCGGTAAAGCTCTGTTTTATCCCGGCCCGTTTGCAGAATATCCGACAGGATCACCGTTTTCTTGCTGTGGCGGGTTTGCTGGTTCAGGAAACCGATGGCAATGCTGAGCGAGTTGATGTCGGAGTTGTAGCTGTCGTTGATCAGGGAGCATTGGTTGATCGCCTCCTTCAGCTCGAGGCGCATGGCGATGGGAGTCAGCGCAGATGCAGGATGCAGGATGCAGGATGCAGGATTTCCCAGGACGATCAGAGCAGACCAGCAGTGCAGGATGTTTTCGACGGAGGCATCGTCGGTAAATGGAATTGTAAAGGAGTAGCCGGCCGATTGGTAAATTGCCCGGATCGTGGTCGTTTGCACAGCTTTTTCAACAGAGGTAACCTTCAGGTCGGCATCCTTGTTGCGGCTCCAGGTAAAGGTTTTCAGGTTGGTATACGAACTATCCGACTGCAGGACTTCGGCAATCAGGTGATGATCGGAACAATACACCAGTGTTTGGGCATGGCTGAAGAGTTTCAGCTTCTCCACCACCTTCTGATGGTGACCCGTGAAGTGCTCGTCGTGGGCCGTTCCAATGTTTGTGAAGATCCCGATCGTTGGTCTTATTATGGGCTCCAGTTTTTCCATCTCACCCGGCTGCGAAATGCCAGCCTCAAATATTGCAAGGTCGATTCCCTTTTCCATCTTCCAGACCGAAAGGGCAACTCCGATCTGGGAGTTATAACTTTTCGGACTCCGGGTTATCCTGTGGTCGTGACCCAACAGCTGAAACAGCCACTCCTTAACGATCGTCTTACCGTTGCTCCCGGTTATCCCGATCACGGGAATGTTAAACTGCCTCCGATGAAACGCTGCCAGCTCCTGCATGGCAATTAATGTATCTTCAACCACAACAAAACATGCATCCGCCATCTGCCATCCTGCATCCTGCATCTTGCATCCTGCATCCTGCATCTTGCATCCTGTATCTTGCATCCTGCTTCCGCCATCCGCCATCCGGCTTACGAGAAAATTCCTCACCCCCTTATCATACAACTCGCTGATGTATCGGTGCCCGTCATTCCGGCCGGAGACAAGGGCGACAAAGAGACAGTTATCGGGATGGATGAGGTGCCGGCTGTCGATCAGCAGGTCGGTCACCTGTGGATCATCGGTACGGCTCGTCAGTAGCTTTCCGTGACATATTTCGGTGATTTTTGCGACCGTGTAGACGGGATTCCCCATGAAAGTTATTTTTCCGGTTCAACGGCCGAGGGGTGAAGCTGGTGGGTGCGAAGATCATCAAAATCCAGCCGGTGCAAAAAGATATCGGCCGCCATATAAATTGAATTGCGGAAGGCTTCGGGGGAGGCCAGATCCTTGCCGGCAAGTTCGTAAGCAGTTCCATGGGCCGGGGCGGTACGAACAACAGACAGCCCCGCGGTATAGTTAACCCCCTCTTCAAACGACATCAGCTTAAAGGGGATCATCCCCTGGTCGTGATACATAGCCAATATCCCGTCGAAATTGCGGAAGGTTGCCGCGCCGAAAAATCCGTCGGCGGGATAGGGTCCGAAGGCGAGGATATTCTGACTGTAAGCCTTCTCAATTGCAGGCTGGATAATATTTTTCTCCTCAGTCCCCAGGAGTCCGTCGTCACCAGCATGCGGATTGAGCGCCAGCACGGCGATGCGTGGCTTTACAATGCCGAAATCGCGCATCAGGGAGTGGTTCATTACCTGGATTTTTTTCAGGATCAGTTCAGCCGTAAGTACATCCTTCACCTGGCTCACGGGCACATGACCGGTTACCATTCCGATGCGGAAGTTATTGTTAACCATCAGCATGAGATAGTTATCGGCTTTGAATTTCTGTGCGAAATATTCGGTATGGCCAGGAAAGTCAAAACCCGGCGCCTGGATGTTCTTCTTGTTGATGGGGGCAGTAACGATCACATCGATAAATCCCTTCTGAAGGTCGTCAACGGCAGCCACGAGCGACAACAGGGAGAGTTCACCTGCGATGGCCGTCGATTTGCCAAGCTCGATCTTGATCTCTTCGTCGTGGATATTAACGATGTTGGGGCGGCGTGGATGAGCCTGGTCGGCTTTCTTTACCAGATTGAAATTAAAATCATTGATATTTAACGCTTTACGATAGTAGGACGCCACTTTCGAGGAGCCGTATACCACCAACGTGTAAAGCTCCGTCATTCGCTGGTCCATCAGGGTCTTTATGATGACCTCGTAACTGATTCCATTAATATCACCGTGGGTTATGCCGATACGTACGCGTTTTTCTTTCTCAACAGGTAGTTCCATCAGGGTTTACGTTTTTGCAAATATACATTTATCCCACCATCGTCTTTATAAATTCAAAAAGCAGCCTCACACCAAATCCGGTTCCTCCGTTGCCGCGGTAAGAATCACGTTTCTCAATGAAAGCCGGGCCGGCAATATCCAGATGAATGTAGGGATAATTCGTGAAGTTCTCCAGGAATTTTCCCGCCGTGATCATCCCGGCTTCCGGGGGGCCGAGATTTTTCAGGTCGGCCAGGTCCGATTTTACCTGCTCTCCGTATTCATCCCACATCGGAAATTCGACCAGCCGCTCATGAACGGCATAGCCGCAGGACTTCAGGGCAGTGAGTTCCGTATCTGCTTTGGTATGCATGGCCACGGCGCCGAACTTGCCGATCGCACGTACTGCAGCGCCTGTGAGGGTCGCCAGGTCAATGACCAGCGCCGGGTCGTACTTCTGAGCATAACTCAGGGCATCGGCAAGGATGAGGCGCCCTTCAGCGTCGGTGTTGAGCACTTCAACGGTCATGCCATTGTGCATTGTGATAATATCGCCCGAAACGAGGGCCTTCACCCCCGGACGGTTGTCGGTGGCGGGCATCAGACCGATCACATAAACAGGTAGCTTTGCCATGGCAATTGCATAAACAACCGACGCCACGGCCGCAGCGCCCGACATGTCATCCTTCATATTGTTCATCGAATCGCCGGGCTTCAGGTTCATCCCGCCGGTATCGTACACCACACCTTTACCCACAAAGATGATCGGTTTTTTATTGACAGCCCTGTCAGGCTTCCACTCCATAACCGTGAACGTAGGGGGTTCATGGCTTCCTCTGTTTACGCCAAGGAGGCCGCCCATCTTCAGGGCCCCGATTTTCGCCTTGTTCAGAACCTCAGCTTTTGCTCCGCAGGCAAGGGCCATCTTCTCCGCTTCTTTGGCGAAGACCGGGGCAGAAAGCCATGAGTTGGGTTCATTGATGAGGGTCCGGCACCGGTAAACGGCATCGGCCAGGATGTTGAGATAAAGGATATCCTGTTCACCAATCACTGTCGAATACACTTCAATGCCGGCCAGGGTGTTCACCTTCTCCTTCTTGCTCTTGTACTTCAGGAACTGGTAGCTTCCCAGTGACATCCCCTCGGTAAGGGCAAGTACCTCCGCCCCATTCTCCTCGACGTCGAAAACCACCACGCGCACAGCCTTGTTCTCATTCAAATCCGCAGCTACCTTATCGCCGTTCTGCCTGCAATTCTCGAGACGTTTTGCGGTATCTTTCTCCTCCTTGATGAAGCAGATATAGATCCGGTAATCGAGCCGGTTGAATGTGATGATCTCCTTTTTGTGTTCTGATTTCTGCACCTTGATGTATTTTTTTTCGGCCGGGGAGAAGAGTCCGGAAGGCAGTTTTGACTCGCTTTTCAACAGAAGCACGAGGTTCTGTACCTCCTGCTCTTTAGATGTGAGGGATATGACAGGTAGCATGATTTTTTGTATTTTTGGCGCTGATTTGAAAGCAAATTTAGAAAAAATATGCGAACGGGCGCTGCAGATGGAGTTCCTGACGGCAGATGACGGGGCCGCATTGTTCAGAGACCTGCCGCTGGCCCGGCTGATGTATATCGGGAACGAGCTGCGCAAACTCCATCATCCGCAAGGCAGGGTCACCTGGATCATCGACCGGAATGTGAACATCACCAATGTCTGCATTTCCGGATGCAAGTTCTGCAACTTCTACAAACCGGGTCACAGTCCCGAAGCCTATATCACCACCATCCCCGAATACTGTAACAAGATCGACGAGATGAAGCGGCTTGGCGGGAATCAACTCCTCCTGCAAGGCGGGATGCATCCGAAACTCAGCATCGATTTTTACGAAAACCTTTTTTCCGACCTGAAGAGCCGCTACCCCGATGTTCGCTTGCATGCCCTGGGTCCGCCCGAAATCGTCCACCTGGCGAAGATGGCAAAACTTACCTATAAAACTGTACTGAAACGGCTGGTTGCTGCGGGTATGGACAGCCTTCCCGGGGCAGGTGCCGAAATACTGGCCGACCGGGTACGCAGGATCCTATCTCCCGTTAAGTGCACCGTTGCCGAATGGCTCGACGTCATGAAGGCCGCCCATGAACTGAACCTGACCACCTCTGCCACGATGATGTTCGGCCATGTTGAAACCCTCGAAGAACGGCTGCAGCACATGATCTCCCTTCGCAACCTGCAGGCTCACAAACCTCAGGGACACAAAGGGTTTCTCTCATTTATCCCCTGGCCATTTCAGGATGAAGGTACGGTGCTGAAAAAAAAATCGGGAGTCACCAACAAAGTGACTCCCGAAGAGTATATCCGGATGATTGCCATAAGCCGCATCATGATGCCTAACATTCCCAACATCCAGGCTTCGTGGCTTACGGTCGGCAAGGATACCGGCCAGCTGTGCCTTCACGCCGGCGCCAACGATTTCGGCAGTATCATGATCGAAGAGAACGTTGTTTCAAAAGCCGGTGCCTTCCATAAATTCGATGCGGCCGGAATCCAGCAGGCCATCCGCGACGCAGGGTTTGAACCGCAGATGCGCAACCAGGATTTTCAATATATCACGTAGGGGCAACCCGGCGGGTTGCCCCTACATGAACCGTTCCCTATTTCTTCGCAACAGTTTTCAGCAACCCGTTGTTCTGCCAGTCGGCATAAATATAAGATGCGATCTGGTTCGAAACCTGG
>CAYHCQ010000121.1:0-4101 GCA_964355115.1 uncultured Prolixibacteraceae bacterium
GGCAGATTTTCGTAAGCTCTTCCACCAACGGTCATTTCATGAGTCCTGAAACAGCAGTTCAAACAGTGAAATCGGGACTGAACAGGCTCATCATCTCACTCGACGGAACCGACCAGGCATCTTATGAATCATACCGCGTTGGAGGGTGCTTCAATCAGGTGATCCAGGGAATTTCCAACCTTGTGGCGGCGAAAAGGGAGTTGAATGCAAATCATCCAAAGATTATCATCCAGTTCCTTGTTCTGAAGACAAACGAACACCAGATTGAAGAGGTAAAACGCCTTGGAAAGTCACTTTCAGTGGATAAGGTGGAGATCAAAACCGCACAGTTCTATGATTATAAGCAAGGCAATCCCTTGATGCCTGAGGACTCCCGGTATTCGAGGTATGAAAAGTCACCACGGCACCACGAAGCAGTGTTTCGCCTGAAAAACTCTCTGCCCAGACACTGTTTCCGCATGTGGAGTGCGTGTGTTTTTACCTGGGATGGAAAAGTGGTACCCTGTTGCTACGATAAAGATGCAACCCACCTGCTGGGCGATCTCTCTAAACAATCCTTTATTGAAATATGGAAAAGCCACCGGTACAACCAATTCCGCAAACAGATTCTGGATCACCGCGAAAAGATAGATATCTGCCAAAACTGCACGGAGGGGATGGGAATCTCGAAAATATGGTGAATCGGAAATTACTTGAGGCTTGTGTTAATTCAGCGCACTCCGCCATTGAGGCGCAGCTTGGCGGCGCCGATCGTGTTGAGCTTTGTGAGAATATGCTCGAAGGGGGTTGCACGCCCAGTGCGGGAGCTATTGCCTATGCGAGAAAACACTTGAAAATCGACCTGTTTGTGATGATCCGTCCGCGGGGGGCCGACTTCTGCTACTCCGATGCCGAATTCGGGATTATGCAGGAGGATGTAAAGCTGGCGAAAGTACTGGGCGCCGACGGGGTAGTATTTGGCATTCTGAAACCCGACGGCACCATCGACAGCGAGCGCATGGCAAAGCTTGCTGAACTTGCCCGTCCGATGGGTATTACCTGCCACCGCGCCTTCGACATGACCCGCGATCCGTTCGAAGCGCTGGATGCCCTTATTGCCCTGGGTATCGACCGGGTACTCACGTCAGGACAAGCCGACAGCGCCCTGCTGGGCGCAGCGCTGATCAGGAATTTTATCACCCATGCCGCCGGCCGCATCATCATCATGCCCGGACATGGAATCAAAGAACACAACTTCGCTGAAGCGATCCGTGAAACGGGAGCATCAGAGTTCCACCTCTACCTCCCAAAACAGGTGCCGACTGCAATGCAATTCATCCGAAATGATGTGAAGATGGGAAAACCGGAGTTATCGGAATATTCAACAACGCTTATTGATGCAGAAAGGATAAAAACAGCAAAGAAAATTCTGCAAACTCAAACCGCCTTATAAGGCGGGCGGACGGGCGGACAAGCGGACGGTGTGTCTCACCATTTGGCTCCGCCGAACTCCGCTTCGCTCCGGTTCACCATTTCACCGTTTTGTCACTTTACATTAACCCCGCGTTTTTCAGGATCTCACGTAACTTTGGCTGGTGTTCGGCATATTCGCGAAGCGCTTCAAGTGTTCTTGCATTTTCGCGCTTTATTGGGGCCAGCGACAGTTTCCGGTCCCAAAAGGCAAAACCAAAAACGCTTACCATCATGGCTGTGAAGATGCCGATAAATGCCCAAAGGAAGTTGAATAATTGATCAAACCTGCTGTTAACAGCATCAAAACGGGCATTCATCTCCGACCTGAGGCCATCAAAGTTGGCCTTCATCTCAGCTCCATCGGCTTTTGAATCAATTTTTGCATTCAGCGCTTCCAACTTCTGTTCCGTCCGGATGATCCTGTCGCGATCGTCGAGCGAAAAAGGAATCTCCTTTACCTCTGCCATGGTTAATAGCGGGATAAGCATCAATAAAATACCGGTAATTCTTTTTACTGTTTTCATTTGATTTCGGATTAAGGGTTTTATGCTTAATCCGGTTTGAGGAACAAAGGTAAATCAGATTCTGAGAAAAGATTTCAACAATGTAATCTTTTTTCTCCTGACCAGCTCATCTGTCCGCTTGTCCGCTTGTCCGCTTGTCAGCCTGTCCGCTAGTTCGTCTTCGGCGCCAGAAACCTGTTGTACAGCAGCAGCCCGATGATGGTAAATACACCGATCATACTGAAGGTGAGCCACAGAAGTTCCGGCTGGTTCATCTTGTCGACATAGAGAACGTAGAGCCATGCACCAAGTACTCCTCCTACCCCGCTGCCAATCACGCCATAGAGGAAGGAATAGCCCTGATAGAGCGCTTTTTTGTCGTCGGGTGCGATGAGGCCAACATAGGCGATAAATTTCGGGTGGGCGATCATCTCGCCGAGGGTGAAGATGAACATGGAAGCCAGAAAAATCCATCCGCTTGGCGAGATGGCCAGCATTCCCATTCCGATGGATCCCATGGCGATACCAATGATCATGGTGGGCAATGCCCTGGTGTTCCTGACCAGACTTGATACCAGTAGTTGAAGCAGAATGATCGCACCGGCATTCATCACGGTGACATGTTCGGCGTCGAATTTCCAGGAGGGATTGCTTATGAATAGTCCCAGGAAACCGTTGATAAGGTTATTAAACCCTGTCATATCGACCCGTTCCTTCAAGTACCACAGCACCGAATCGTAAACCTGGAAGTACATGATCCAGAAACCCGAATAGATCACGATCATCACGATAAAACGGAAATCACGCAGAACGCTGAACATCTCCGAAAATACCTTTCCAATGGGTTTGATGATACGGTCGCGGGTGGGCTCTTTGAAAAACAGGTAGTTGATCAGAAGTAGCGACCCGGTCCCCACGGCGGCCATGAAAAAGATGTAGTTGTAGGAGATGGCCTTAAGATAGGGAACCAGGATGAGCGGGAAGAGAAAAGCCCCGAGGTTGATCGACCAGTAGTAGATTCCAAACCCAAGCGAAGAGTTGGATTCGCTGGTGAGGCGGGCAACGGAACCGGCAATCATCGGCTTGAAGAACCCTGCACCGACGGCCATAAATATCAGGCTGGAGAAAACGGTTACATAGGTTGTCGACAACCCGGTAAACAGGTAACCAAAGCACATTACAAGTGAGGCAAAATAGAGCACTTTCTTATACCCAAACCTGTCGCCCAGCGCTCCGGAGAGAATCGGGAGGAAATACAGTAGTGGTGTGATGGTGCTTTTTATCACCCCCACGCTCTCCTTCGAAAACCCAAGTCCCCCTTCGGAACGCGATAAAACCAGGTACACCGACAGAACCGATATGACGCCATAGTAAGAACCCCGTTCAAAAAACTCCATGGAGATGGAGGTCCAGAAATTGCGCGAAAAGGAGAAGATGTTTTTCATGGGACGGTTACCGATAATTTGCCCCGAAAGTAATGAAAAACAGCATTCATAACCGAACTATCTCTAAATTTGCGCCATGAGCAAAGGGCTTTCCGATCTTACTGCCATCGTCGCCGAATTCCGCATTGAGGGAACTGTTGAGAGTGTCAATCCCATCGGATCGGGACATATCAATGACTCCTACCTGGTTACAACAAAACCTGCAGACGCTCCGGATTACCTGCTCCAGCGCATCAACCATAGCATCTTCAGGGATGTTCCCGGGCTTACCGAAAATATTCTGAAGGTTTCGCGGCACCTGGTGGCGAAAATCCTTTGCAACTCCTCCGGATTCGACAATTTCCAGGTTTTGCGGCCGATCGCAACACGCAAGGGGAACCATTTCTTCCGCGACCAGAAGGGAAGCTACTGGCGGCTCTATAACTTCATTGCCGGAAGCCGGAGCTTCGACATCGTGGAGACCCCCGAACTGGCCTTTGAAGGGGGAAAAGCATTCGGTATCTTTCATTACCTCACGGCAGATATGGATATCACCTCGCTGATTGAAACCCTGCCCGATTTTCACAACATTGATACACGTCTGAAGACATTCCGCGACACAGTGAAACGCGATCCTGAAGGACGGGCCGGAGAGGTGCAGCAGGAGATCGATTTTATTGAATCGAGGGCTGAAGAGATGCACACGATCCTGAACCTCGGGC
>CAYHCQ010000121.1:4201-10639 GCA_964355115.1 uncultured Prolixibacteraceae bacterium
CCGAACTTGACCACCTTGCCTTCTCGGCACGATTCATGACCTATATCATCGGTCTGCGGTTCCTCACCGACCACATCGACGGCGACCACTACTATCGCATACACCATCCGGGCCATAATCTTCAACGCGCCCGGGCACAATTCAGGTTGGTGCAAAGCATGGAGGAACGCTTCGCAGAGATGCAACGAATTGTCGGAAATAATACCTGAAATTTGATATTGACAACTATTAATAATTATAATTTTAATTTATGCGCAACTTCAATCGTTCCATCACAACCATCCTGATCTTTGTTTTGATTGCCGTGAAGGCTTTTCCGCAAGTAACTGCAACTGTGAACATTATTCCGGCTCCTGCCGAGATAAAGCTGAAACCGGGGTCGTTCACCTTCACCCCGCAAACACTCATGCTGATCTCGAAACGTGACAACGACCTGAAACAGGTTGCCATGTTCTTTACCGACCACCTGAGAATTACCGGAGGCCCCCAGATTCAACTTCGGCAATATGCAGAAACCGACCAGAATACGCAGGCTGTTATTCTCGCCTTTCCTGAGGACATATCGAAGTTCAAAGCTGAAGGTTATGAATTGAAGATCACACCCAACCAGGTTGTTATTCATGCTGTTACGGGTGCTGGTTTCTTTTACGGCATCCAGTCCCTGATCCAGCTGCTTCCCGCCTTTTACTGCGCGCCTGAAGTAAATGGTGATGCCATTACATGGTCGGTGCCCTGCCTCGAAATCAAAGATCACCCGCGTTTTCCATACCGCGGAATGCATCTCGACGTCTCCCGACACTTCTTCCCCAAGGAGTTCGTAAAGCGCTACATCGATCTTATCGCCATGTACAAGATGAATACCTTTCACTGGCATCTTACCGACGACAATGGCTGGCGGATAGAGATCAAAAAATATCCGAAACTCACCACAATCGGGGCCTGGCATGTTGATCATGAAAACCTCCCCTGGAGAGAACGGCCTGCACAAAAACCAGGCGAACCTGCAACCTATGGCGGTTTTTACACGCAGGATGACATCCGTGAAGTGGTAGCATACGCTGCACAGCGTTACGTTACCATCATCCCCGAAATCGAAATGCCGGCCCACTCTGTGGAAGTTCTGGCGGCATACCCGCAGTTCTCCTGCACCGGCGGGCCATTCACCGTTCCTGCCGGGTCATACTGGCCCAATATCGACATCCTCTGTGCCGGGAACGATTCAGTCTTCACCTTCCTGCAGGATGTTCTCACCGAAGTGATGACGCTCTTCCCCTCAACCTATATTCATGTGGGAGGAGATGAGGCTGATAAAACCAACTGGAAAAAATGCGAAAAGTGCCAGGCACGTATAAAGAGTGAAGAGTTAAAAGACGAAAAGGAACTGCAAAGTTATTTCATAAAGAGAATGGAAAAATTCATCGTCTCCAAAGGGAGGAAAATGATCGGTTGGGATGAGATCCTTGAGGGCGGTCTTGCGCCTGAGGCCACAGTGATGTCGTGGCGCGGTGTTGAAGGTGGAATTGCTGCAGCACGGCAGGGACACGATGCGATCATGACCCCGGGGTCGCACTGCTACTTCGATTATTACCAGGCAAATCCCGATTTCGAGCCCAAGGCCATCGGTGGATTTACCACGCTCAAAAAGGTCTATTCATACGAACCCATCCCCGCAGAACTCACTGAAAAAGAGGCTGCCCACATCCTTGGAGCACAAGGCAATGTGTGGACTGAGTTCATCCCAACCACGGCCCATGTTGAATATATGGCGGTTCCCCGCATGATCGCACTGGCCGAAGTTGTATGGAGCCCAAAGCATCTCAGAAACTGGGCCGGGTTCAGGATGCGCATGAACGATCAGTTCAAACGACTCGACTGCATGAAGGTAAACTATTGCAAAGGCTCATACAAAGTGGATATTAAAACATCCCATGATCCGAAAAGCAAGCAGATGAAAGTCAGCCTCGAATCAGAGCAGCCCGGCATTCCGATCCTCTATACCCTCGACGGAAATGATCCTTCATCCAAATCACAAATCTACACGGAACCCTTTCCTATCACCGGTAACGGGTATATTAAAGCAGGTCTTTTTGTTGATGGTGTACTGAAAGAGAAATTCACCGAAATGCCCGTTATCTTTCACCATGCCATCGGAAAACCGATAAAATATATCACCCCTTATTCCTACAGGTATCCCGCTTCCGGGGAGGGGGCCCTCACCGACGGACTGCGGGGCAGCGTGAACCACCGCGACGGGAATTGGCAGGGGTATCTTGGCAACGATATGGAGATCATTATCGACCTCGGAAAAGTGGTTCCAATAAATACTGTTCAGACAAATTTTACCCAGAACCAGAAGAGCTGGATATTCCTCCCTTCATTGGTTGAATACTCTTTATCACCCGACGGAAAGAAATTCCACTCCATCAATGAGGTGCTCAATACTGTCTCGCAGAAGGAGGAGAAGGCCATCATACAGCCATTCACATACCAGTTTTCATCCAACACAAAAGCAAGGTTCATAAAGGTTAAAGCCAAAAACATCGGGAAATGCCCTGCCTGGCATGAAGGAGCAGGAGAGGATTGCTGGATTTTTGCAGATGAAGTCGTGGTCTTCTGACCAGTTTTGTAGCAAAGGAACTATTATGAATAAGACTGATAAAATTCTCATCGCCGGGGCTTCCGGAATGGTCGGCAGTGCAATTCTGCGATATATTTTGAAGCAAGGATTCGACAATGTGGTTGGGACCTAACACCGCAATGTGCCCGAAAAACTCAGGCATGTTGATGACCTTGCCGCAGCTGTCGTATTTCTGATGGAGAACTATACCGGAAATGATTTCTTCAACATCGGCTGGGGCCAGGATATCAGCATCAAAGAATTGGCATTTCTGGTCAAAGAGGTGGTAGGATTCGAAGGAGAACTCGTGTTTGACCATTCAAAACCCGATGGAACCCCGCGCAAACTTCTCGATGTTTCCAGACTTGCTGCATTCGGCTTTACCCCCACGATTCATCTGCGGGAAGGGATTGTAAGCACCTATGCCGAATTCCTGAAAAAGCATGGCTGATAACGCCTGCAGGGGCTTGTTTCGCTAAACGGTCATTATATCCTTCTCCTTCACCTCGAGGATCTTGTCAACCCTGGCGATGTGCTCGTCGGTGATCTTCTGGATATCGATCTCAAGTTTATCGCATTCATCTTCGGGAACTCCGTCTTTTTTGAGTCTCTTGGCGGTTTCGTTGCCGGCACGACGGATATTGCGGATTGTGATCTTTGCGTTTTCGGCTTCCGCTTTGGCCTTACGAACCAGGTCGCGGCGGCGCTCCTCGGTAAGGGGTGGAACAAGGATGCGCAGGATCTCTCCCTCATTTTTCGGGTTGAAACCAAGGTTGGCGGCCTGTATGGCCTTGTCGATCAGCGGGAGTACGCTCTTGTCCCAGGGCTGAACGATGATCTGCCGGGCATCGGGAGTGCTGATGTTCGCGGCCTGGTCGATGGGGGTCATCACTCCGTAGTAATCAATCCTGACTCCATCGAGCATCTGGGCGCTTGATTTTCCGGCCCTCAGCTTCTGTAACTCTTTTTCCAGATGAAGAACTGCAAGCTGCATTCCTTCGCTGGTCTCTTCCAGTGTAAATTCAATCTCTTCATTCATGGGCTGTAAGTTTTTGCGTGATCTGGTTTATCAGCTTACTACCGTTCCTATTTTCTCACCCCGGATAATTTTTACGAGGTTACCTTTTTGATTCATGTTAAATACAACAATGGGCAGATTGTTCTCCTTGCAGAGGGCAAAGGCCGTGAGGTCCATGATCTTCAACCCTTTGGCGAACGCTTCATCAAAAGAGAGGACATCGTATTTAGATGCTGCCGGATCTTTTTCGGGATCGGCTGTGTAAACACCATCCACCCGTGTGCCCTTTAGAATGGCATCTGCCCCGATCTCAACCGCCCGAAGCGCTGAAGCGGTATCGGTCGTAAAAAAGGGATTTCCAGTACCACCGGCAATTACAACAACACATCCCTCTTCGAGGTAGCTGATTGCCCGTCTGCGGCTCATGGCCTCGCATATGGGGTCAATCGCGAGTCCTGAGAGGAGCCTTGCCTTCAGCCCGGCTTTCTCTAGCGCTGCCTGGAGGGCCATGCTGTTGATCACCGTTGCAAGCATGCCCATGTAATCGCCCTGTACCCTGTCCATTCCGTCGCTTGTGCCCTGTAGCCCGCGGAAGATGTTCCCTCCGCCAATCACGATCGCTACCTGAACGCCGGCATCAACCACCGATTTCACCTCCATGGCATACTCAGCCAGGCGAACGGGATCAATCCCGTAGCCCTGGGTTCCCTCAAGCGCCTCGCCCGAAAGCTTTAAAAGAATCCTCTTAAGTTCCATACTTCAAACTTCGATTGTTCAAATGTTCTTCTGTTCGATTGTTCAATTAGCCCCAACTCCGTGACAGCTCTTATATTTTTTTCCGCTCCCGCACGGACAGGGATCGTTGCGGCCAACCTTCTTTTCAACATGAACCGGCTGCGGCTTTGCCTTCTCCTGTGTGTTGGAGTTGGACTGCGACAGCAGATCGGAACGCTCCTCCTTTAATCTTGTGCGATCGAGTTTACGCGGCATCTGTGCCTCTTTCACATTGTCGACCTGGATGGGCACATCGGCCTTGATGAGGAACGAACATATCTCCTTGTTTGTACGCTGCATCATGCTCTTGAAGAGTTCAAACGATTCAAATTTGTAGATGAGCAGCGGGTCTTTCTGTTCGTATGCAGCATTCTGCACCGACTGCTTCAGGTCGTCCATTTCACGGAGGTGTTCCTTCCATGCATTGTCGATCCAACCCAAACATATCCCCTTTTCAATACTGAGCACCACCTCCTTGCCATTGTCCTGGAAGGCCCGCTTCAGATTGGCAACGGCCTGCATGGTCTTGAGACCGTCGGTTACCGGGATGGCAATGTTCTCATACCTTGTATCGTTTTCAAAAACATCCTTTATCACCGGAAAGACCTTGTTGGCAATGGCATCGCATTTGGTCTTGTAGCGTTTATAAATATAATCGTACAGCCTTTCCACCACTTCCGCCGAGTTCATATCGGCAAATTCGGCTTCGGTAACCGGCGAATCGGCAGCAAACTCCTTAATCAGTTCCAGCCGGAACCCTTCGTAGTCGGCCTTGTCATGGGCATCGAGTACGATGGTTTCGCAAACATCGTACATCATATTTGAGATATCAACAGCCAGGCGGTCGCCAAAGAGCGCATGGTGGCGCTTCTTGTAGATCGACTCACGCTGGATATTCATAACGTCGTCATATTCGAGCAAACGTTTACGGATGCCGAAGTTGTTCTCCTCAACTTTCTTCTGAGCTCTTTCAATCGACTTGGTGATCATCGAATGCTGGATTACCTCCCCCTCCTCGATTCCCATCCGGTCCATGATCTTGGCGATGCGGTCGGAGCCGAACATACGCATGAGGTCATCATCGAGCGAGACGAAGAACTGCGAACTTCCGGGGTCGCCCTGGCGGCCCGAACGACCTCGCAACTGGCGGTCGACACGCCGCGATTCGTGGCGCTCGGTCCCGATGATGGCCAACCCTCCGGCATCCTTCACCCCGGGGCCCAGCTTGATGTCGGTACCACGTCCAGCCATGTTGGTGGCAATGGTAACGGTACCTGCACGACCGGCTTCGGCCACAATATCGGCCTCCCTGGCATGCAGTTTTGCATTGAGTACGTTGTGTGGAATATTCACCCGCTTAAGCATGCGGCTCAGCAACTCTGAGGTTTCCACCGAGGTGGTACCAACCAGAACTGGTCGCCCATTATCCACCAGCTTCTGGATATCCTCAATAACGGCATTGAATTTCTCACGCTTGGTCTTATAAACCATATCCTCCCGGTCATCGCGGACAATGTTTTTGTTGGTTGGGATCACCACGACATCGAGTTTGTAAATGTCCCACAACTCACCCGCTTCAGTCTCGGCTGTACCGGTCATACCGGCCAGCTTCTTGTACATGCGGAAGTAGTTCTGCAGGGTGATGGTGGCGTAGGTCTGTGTGGCCGCCTCAATCTTCACATTCTCCTTCGCCTCGATGGCCTGGTGCAGTCCGTCGGAATAACGCCGTCCTTCGAGGATACGGCCTGTCGATTCGTCAACGATCTTCACCTTATTGTCCATCACCACATACTCAACATCCTTTTCGAAGAGGGCATAGGCTTTGAGCAACTGGTTCACCGTGTGAACACGCTCCGATTTGATGGAGTAATCGCGAAGGAGTTCATCCTTCCTTTCAATCTTCTTTATTTCCGGGATGTCCTGATGTTCAAGAGACGCAATTTCAGCACCCATATCGGGCAGAATGTAGAAAGAGGGATCCTCGTAAGACTGGGTCAGGAGATCGATCCCCTGGTCGGTAAGTTAAAAG
>CAYHCQ010000122.1:0-10522 GCA_964355115.1 uncultured Prolixibacteraceae bacterium
TAAGGCTGTTGACCAGTGGGGAGCTTCGCTGAATTTTACGGATGTAGTGATTGAGGGGCCCGAAGGACCCTATTCCGGCACAATTATTAACGATTCGCTGGTTTTTCTTCACGTTCCATATGGTAATTATAACGGTATGGCCAGCTGGCTTATGTACGACACCGTTTATTGCGATACTGTGATGAATGCCACCAATCATCACATGACCTTCATTTTTGTAATTGACGGGGTAAAAACCCACTATCCGGCTGCGAAATTACAGGTGGACCCGAACCCGGCAAGGAACGGCAGCAGAGTCAGCTTCTCGCTCACCACCGCTGGAATGGTTAAATTCGATTTGATCGACATGCATGGAAAAATCGTCTCTGCCATGAGTATTCCAAATCCTGTGACCGGAAAAAATTCTTTTTCGCTGGTTGAACTTACAAGAAACCGAATCCTTGCTAACGGTGTATATACCCTGCGGATGTATGGAGAAAGCCAGGAGTTAAGTACCTGCCGGATTCTCTTTGCTGGGAAAGACTAATTATTCATGTTCCGGTAACGTACTGCGTTATCGAGGGCATCGAGGATTTCACGCACAAATCCCGGCGGAGGTGTGAGCGGAAGGTCAGTTGAATCGTCACTACCCTCAAAGTCCAGAGTGGCAATGACCCTGTCGCAGCAATTCTTCAGGTTTTCCTCCTGGAACTTATCATACGTCTCAAACGATTTGCCAAACCTGTCGTTGTAGTCGACCATTGCCGAAATAACAGCAGCGTAAAGGCTCTCTTTTTTCGGAAACCGAGAACGGATATGATGAAATGCGGCGGTAAACAACGGGGCCGCCTCAGCCCTGATCTTCTCCGAAACCGGGATTTCCGACCGGTCGACAAGTATTTTATCGCCATTCGCACGCTCCCATTTCGCATGTTCCCGGGCCACGCCTGCATCATGAAGGGAACGCTTGGAGTCGACAAGGTAACAGCTGTATATATAGATGATCTTGGGCAGGAGGTACATCCCCTTCCAGCCCGCAGCAAACAAAACTGTAAAAAAAGCCTTTCTGTGCTTAGGCCCCATGTCGAACATGAAGAAGGTAAATACCCTCCAGAGCATCTTCCGCTGCAGCCGAAGTGCAGCAATACCACCTGTTTTGATTTTCGGCTTGTACTTTATCTCCCTGATAAAAGACAGGGCCCGCTTTTCAAATTTGTCGAGACTGTATATCTCTTCCCAGTAACCTGCCAGCCCTTCGAACAGTTCCACCCGGGTCATCTGCTTGGGAATGATGTTGGTGACAATATCCAATTTATCCTTGATCTCCTCGTTTTCGGTGGATATGATTCTTCCCTTCCGCTTGAGATCGTACCACATCTTTGTTCCATAAGGCGCCGCGAGCGGGTGGCAAAGGTGATGCACGATATTGGCTTCTGCTATAAAATCTGAAGTTTTCTTAAACACCGTTGTATCATCAGAATCGGCGCCTATGATCATGTGGGCCAGTACCACGATGCCATAGGATTGTATTTTCCTTACAGCATCGCACACCGAAATGCGCAGGTTCTGCTGTTTGTTCAGGTCCTTCAACGACTCTTCATTAACCGATTCAATGCCGATCATTACCGCCTGGAAATTGCAGTCGGCCAGCAGGGTAAGAAGTTCATCATCACCGGCTATGGTGATGTCAATCTGCGTGAGAAAGCTGATGGGAATGGTGAAGGAGTTGTTCAGGACGATCAATTCCCGGAGCAATGACTTGGTGTACTTTTTATCGCCCGCAAAGTTGTCGTCGGCAATGAATATCATGCCAATGTTAAGAGCACTTAGCCTGCGCACTTCATCCAATACCTGCGGAATGGTTTTGCTCCTCGGTTTCCTTCCATAAGTATATATAACATCACAGAAGCTGCAATCGAACGGGCACCCGCGCGTTGTTTGCACCAGGGCCGCAGTGTACGAATGAAGATCCTCTCTCATCAGCTCCCAGCTTGGCGCCGGGGTCCTGGTCATATCGGGCTTCGAATGGTGCTTGTAAACAGGCAGCCATTTTCCGGCTTTCAGATCTTCGAGAAATACCGGCCAGGTCTCCTCAGCCTCGCCGTGAAATACCACATCGATATCTTCGGGATTTTTTGAAACAAGGTGTTCAACTCCTATTCCACCTACCACCACCAGCGCATTGGGGTTACTCTGTTTTGCAACATGCGCAAGGTGAAGCGACCGTTTGAGCTGATTTGAAGTGATGGAAATCCCGATTATATCGTGACCGTTCTTCTGTAATACGGCATCGGCGGGACCACGTGCATATTCATCATGAATGTCGACATGGTATCCCGGGGGAGTGAGTGCGGCAACCGCGGCAACCGCATGAGGGGCAAACAAGGTCTTGGCAAAAAGGTAAGGTATTTCGCGCGTTATCCGGCCGTCGATATCGTCAGTTGTTCCAGGGCTGATCAGCAATATTTTCATGTCCCTCTTGAGTAATAATGAATCGGGGACCAAGGTAGTAAAAAAATGGGCTTTTCTTATTGTTAATAGAGTTCAAGGCAGAATTGTCGGATCAACACACCGGCATAGACCCCGCCAAGTGACTTCGCCTTTTCAAAATCATCACAGGCTCCGCCGATATCGTTAAGCTGAACCTTATTTATACCCCGGTTGGTATAGTAGGAAGGATTGCCAGGCTCCATGGAGATGAGCATGTTATTATCGCGGATGGCATCCGCATATTTTTTTTGCTTTGCCCTGCTTTCCGATCGCCCGAATATGGCTGCAATACTTCCCGGATCGAGCTGCAGAATCCTTGTAAAGTCTGCCTCTGCCGCTGCATAATCTCGGATATGCATTTTTTCTCTTGCACGAAATATCAAGGCTTCATCATCCTTTGGATCGAGCCGCAGGATCTTCGAATAGGCCTTGATCGCCTCCCGGTGGTCGCCCACTGCATTAGCCTGTGCATATGCAAAGAAATAGTAATACTTTATCGAATCGTCGATGCTTGTCTGGGCAAGGCCGATAACCGGTATCAGCATGGCGACCAGGGCGAAAAGTCTGTTTTTCATTTGACAGGACATTGATTTTTCAAATGTAGTGATAAATACTGCAAATTTTATCTGATCAGGTCAAGCACCCCGTTTATAAAGGTAAGCGGGTGGGGCGGATTTCCCGGTATGAAGAGATCTATCCGATACCGTTTTAAGAAATCACGGTTCAGCGCCGGGCTGTCGCGGAATATTCCGCCGCTGATGGCATCGGTTCCGGCAAGGATGATGATCTTCGGATCGGGTACTGCATCATAACATATCCGGAGCGCCTCCGCCATGTTTTCAGAGATGGGCCCGGTAATGACTATTCCGTCGGCATGCCTTGGTGAAGCCACGAATTCGATTCCATACCGACCCATATCGAAATTTACGTTCCCGGCCGCATTGAGTTCCATTTCAGTTGAGTTGTCACCTGCTGCCGATACCTGCCTCAGTTTCAGCGCATGTTTAAAAAACCGGTGAATCTCATTCCGCACTTTTTCCGGATCAATTCCTTTGTAACACTCCTCCCCTTGCCGGATTATCAATCCCTCCTCTGTATTGGCGGCAATTTTATAGTCGCCGGAGAACCTGATCTTTCCAGGCAAGGCAAATTCACACTCCTTACAAAAAACACAGCGCCCCAGGTCGATGGAGCAAGGCGAAACACCAATAGCACCCACCGGGCATAAATCAGCAACCCTGGAGGCCTCCTCCCCGGTAATATCGCTGCTTATCACCGGCCGGCCACGAAAGATATCCGGCAAAACCGCGCTCCTCAGATCAGGCATGTACTGCCTGCCATGTTTCCGGAAAATATTGAACTCCTTAATCGGCATCTTTATATATTGCTATTTTCGCTACCTCACTACCTCGCACTTTATAGATCGTTTCCGCAATAACTCAGGTTAAAACTCTTATTGCATAAAGGAAAATCAGATATCTCCTGGTTTCTCACCGCCAGCGCCAGCGCCATCCAGTTATGCATCGAGGGATCCTTTACTTTGTAGTGAATGATCTTCCCCTGCTCATCCGTAACCGCTACATGACAGATTTCCCCTCTCCAGCCTTCTGTAAGCGAGATCGCCAGGGAGGAGGGGGCAAGTTTCAGGTCGTCGTGACGCGTGACGCGTGACGCGTGACGCGTGACTCGTGACGCGTGACGCGTGACGCGTGACGCGTGACCCGAAAGTTCTTTGACCAGGGCCCTGATCACCTCCAACGACTTTTCCACTTCCAGCCGACGAAGCATCGCCCGCGACCATACGTCGCCTTTGTGGAGCAGGGCCGGATCATAAGGATGATCCCGGTAAGCGCCAAAGGGATGCGACCAGCGGATGTCGCGATACATGCCGCTGCTGCGTGCTGCCATACCCACCGCCCCGATCAGTGTGGCCTGCATGGTGGTCAACCTGCCGGTAACTTCAAACCTGCCAAGAACACTGGGAAGTGAGAAGATCCTGTCAGTTACCTGTAAATATCTCTCTTCCACATCCTTAAGATTTTTCAACACCATTTCGGCCAGGCTGGCGGTAAGTGGGTAGTGGCTCCCGCCAGGCCGGATAAGCCCTTTGCCGAAGCGGTTTCCGCACCAAAGCTGGGTGGTGTTGATTACGATAGTACGCAGTGCTTCATTCACCACCTGTCCGAACTGATAGGCAATATCGGTGCACAAGGCTGCGGTGTCGCCGATGTGTATGGCAATCCGCTCCAACTCCAGGGCGATGGCTCTTTCAGCGTTCAGCTGCGGAGCAACAGTCACTGAACCCAGCGACTCGGCCAGCCCGGCAAAGGCAAGAGTATGACCAACAACCGTATCTCCGCAAATGCTTTCGGCCAGGATCGTTTGCTGAAGCAAACGATCCTTTTCAACAAAAAGCTGTTCGACTCCCCGGTGCTGGTATCCCAGTTGAATCTCCAGGTGCAGCACCTTCTCCCCGTTGCATATGAAACGAAAATGTCCCGGCTCAATGATTCCGGCATGGATGGGGCCCACACCCACTTCGTGCAACTGCTCGCTGTCGATGGTGTAAAAGGGATAGGTGTTCATCGTCTCGCTGAGGCTGGCACGGTAGAATGGAAAACGAACCGGTTTCAGCCAGGGATGGCCCTCGAACACGATGCCCAGGTTTTCGTGGATCTCCCGTTCGAAAATGTGAAACTGAAAATGACGGGCCGAAATGGAAGTCAGTGAAATTGCAGGCACGCGTGGCTGTTCATGTGAAAAAAGGACAATGGCATGATTTTCATCGGCCGCCATGCAACAGATAAAGAGATATTTTTCTGGATAGGGAATAACAAAATAATTCACACAATGGGTTCCCTCCTCTCCCATCAGGAGATCGAGAAACTTATTGAAATCATCATAACTGAGCACGGGAATTTCCGCCAGGCTTACCGTGCAGGGATTCGTAAACAGTTCGGTAAATTGCCGGATATCGCTCATTTCGGAAGTTCTTTGACGATAGACTCAATCAGTTCACGGAGTATTTCTGGCTGGTAAAAGCAGATGAAGATGACCAGCCCGAACAGGAAGAACTGGGTAACTGTTTGCCACGGATTGACCTTCTGCAATTCATGCAATGGCTTTTCGCGGGGCTGTGAATAGACGATATGAAGGACCCTGGTAAGCAGTGCGTAGAGCACAAAACAGAGCAATATTCCCACGGCGGCCAGCAGGAACCAGTTGCCCGAGACAACCATTGCCTTCATCAGGTATAGTTCGGAGATGAACATACCCGAAGGGGGTATTGCGGTGATGCAGAGAAAACCCAGCAGCAGTGCCGTGGCCCCGGCAGGGTAGAGATTCATGTAATTGCCCGACTCATCAAGCTTGTAAGTGCCCATTACCCTGTACGACTGCCCCATCTGGTAAAAGAGTCCTGCCTTGGTAAACGAGTGAAGTACGATATGGAGAATAGCGGCATAATAACCGATGCCGCCGATACCCAGCGCCACGGCCACAATGCCCATGTTTTCGAGACTTGAGTAGGCCAGCATTCGTTTGTTGTGTTTGGCCTTGAGCATATACCCTGCCGATACCAGCAGAGAGAGCATCCCCGACAATATCAGCACATGGTTCATGAAGGGCAAAATTGTGGTTGCTGAGAAGAGTGCATAGATCCGATAAATGGCCAGAAATCCAACGTTCATAAGTGTTGTAGAGATAAACGCACTGATGGGAGGTGGTGCCACGGTATGCGCATCCACGGTGACCGTATGCATCGGGAAGAGTCCCATTTTTGTGCTGTAGCCGACAAGAACAAATACGAAAGCGATCTTCAGGTAGAGCGGGTTGGCCATCCGGGCAATCTCACTGATGCTGTCGAAAGAGAGGTGGAGGAGCCTGGCATCGCGCACGGTAAACCCGAGAAAGAGAATTCCCAGGTAGGCAAGGGCAATGCCAAGCGAACATACGAACACATATTTCCAGGTCGCCTCAAGGGCAATCGAAGTGCGGTCGTGGTATATCAGCGCCGCAACGGCCAGAGTTGTTGCCTCAACAAAGATCCACACGGTAGTCATACCGTTGGCAATGTAAGCCCCCGACATGGCAGCCACAAGGGCAATGAGTGCCGAATGGTAGATCGAGTAAACCCTGGGTTTAGCCTCCTTCACATAAATAAATCCATGATAAACCGTTGTGACTGTGAGTATCGTAAGGACCGTGAGCAACAGAACGCCGAGCGGGTCAAAGGTAAAATAGTCGAGTACCGTTTCACCGAGGTGCAGCCAGCAATAACCCGTAAAGGCAACATGAACCAGGGTATAGAGAATGGTAAGCCACCTTACAAGCGGCTTCGAACGTACCAAACCAACCACCAGTCCCGCCACCAGCGACACCCCGAAAAACCCAACCAATATGTAACCCGGATCCAGCATTAATATTCCCTGCTATGTTTTTTTCCTATCCTCTTACCCCCATACCCTCTTACCCTCATGCCCTCTCAACCTTTACCCTCTCACTACCTCGCTACCTTCTAATCATCTTTTAATCTCGTCAGTTCACTCGCATGTTGCTTCAGCCTCATCACAAAAACCCCGAGGATCAGCACACTCACGAAGATATCCAGCAAAATCCCGATGTTGATCAGCATGGGCATCTCGCTTCCGATGGCCAGCGAGAGTAACAACACAGCATTTTCAATGACCAGGAAACCTACCAGGTGCGAAAATATCTTCTTGTGGGAAATGATCATGAACATCCCGGTATAGACGGCAAAAAAGGCCACCGTGAAGTAGATCATGTTCTCAGGGGTGGTATTCATCGAAAAGGAGACCACGATGCTGAGCAGAAGTCCGAGCGAAATAAAGAGCAGCGAGTAAAACCCCGGAAGTGCATTCTCATGCACCCTTGTCTCACCAGTTTTGTTGATGATGCGGAAGAGCATGTAGGGAACTACGATGACCT
This sequence comes from uncultured Prolixibacteraceae bacterium, assembly GCA_964355115.1. Taxonomy (GTDB): domain Bacteria; phylum Bacteroidota; class Bacteroidia; order Bacteroidales; family FEN-979; genus JANXZO01. Next base: position 7,417 of record CAYHCQ010000122.1, read on the forward strand.
TAAAAACCAGGGTTTCGAGCGCAACAAACAGCAGCGTTGCAAGGGTGATGGCCTGTAGTTCGAGGAACGACAGAGCAAAAAGCAGTAATCCCTGGAACCCGATAAGTCCTGCATAAACCGGAAAACGCTCCGTCATGCTAAGATAGATCAGCGTAATGGCGAAAACGATGATGAGCAGGACATTCATATTAACTGATCATTTTATAGGTAATAAGCAGAACCAATATAAAGGCCACCAGGGCAATAGAACTGAGCGTGACAATGAACTGGGGATTTTTGGCCAGCTTTTTCCTTGCCCTGAACGACTCCATGAACCCGATGAGTGATGCAAAGGCCACCTGGACGCAGAAGAACAGACCGAGCCTGGCTGCCACGGGCCATTCGACGGGGATCAGGAAGTTGGCCACAAGGATGCCGTACATGGCGAATTTCAGCGCCGTTCCGATATGGATCAGGGCCAGGTCAAAGCCGCTGGTATCAAGGATCATCACCTCGTGGATCATGGTGAGCTCAAGGTGGGTTTTCGGATCATCGACTGGCATGCGGCTGTTTTCGATCATGGCGATCTGTATCAGCAGGTAGACTGCAATAAACCCGATAATAAAAGAGTTGTGACCGGCAAACTGGAACGACTCAAAGATCTGCTGCATCGAGGTGTGTCCGGTAAGCAGTGCCAGGGTCCCGAAGAGAATAAAGAATGCCGGTTCGATAAGCATCGAGTAAAGTGCTTCACGGTTGGCGCCCATCCCTTCAAAGCTGCTTCCCGTATCGAGTGCCCCGAGGATGAAAAGAAATTTACCCAGGGCGAGCAGGTAAGCAAAGAGCACAAAGTCCCCGTCAAATCCAAAGAATGAGGGAACGCCGGGGAAAGGAAGCAGCAGGATCGCACACAGGATCGTTGAAAGGTAGACTGTGGGCGCAATACGGAAGATGTAACTTGTGGTTGTGCTGAAAACGCTGTTCTTATGCAATAGCACCCGGATGTTTTTCCAGGGCTGCATTACGCCCGGCCCTTTTCGTCCGCTCGCTACACTTTTCACCCTGAGAATGATCCCCGGGAAAAAGATTGCGGTCAGCATGGCAAGCAGCATTCCCATCAGATGGCGTTTAGATAGAGTAAAACGAAAATCACCAGGATGAATATGAAGGCATAAAGAATATAGTGCTGAATATTGCCGGTCTGGAGCCTGGCGATCTTCTTCAGGGCGATCATGCAATACCCGGCGAGCATCCCTGTTACAGTGCGAAACACATCGGCCGGCCGCCATGAGAAACTCCTCCGGACAGGAAAAATATCCTCCTCTTGAATTGGTGAGTACTCAATAGTTCCGTTCAACAATGGATCTGCCAGTTCGGCAAAATTGGCGGCATATGAGGTGGCTGTATATTGCTGCCTGGAGGTTCCTGCCGTATATCCGCACCCCCATGTAAGGCCGGTGGTAACTTTTCCGGGTTTGAGAATTCTGCTGCGCAACAGCATCAGCAGTGAAACAATCACAATCAGAATGACCCCGACGAGGCTGACTTTTGAAAGAGTGACCATGAGCGAAATTAGAACCGGCTGTGCATCCAGACCGAACTGTACTCCGATCATTCCTACCAGTGGCGAGAGGAATAACATGGGGGCCAGACCCGCAAGCAGGATAACACCTGCAATCATCAGTTTTGGGAAAAGCATGCCCGTTGTAACTGCCGATTCATCCAGGTGAATTTCACTTCTTGATGACCCCAGGAAGGTCAGTCCGAAGGCTTTTGAGAATCCGAAAAGTGCTAAGCCCCCGATCAGGGCCAGCGCCAGGATGGTCATCAGCATCGACATGCTCTGGAAGACCGAAGCAGCCTGCATGCCGGCAAAGAGTCCGTAATAGATAAGCACCTCCGAAATGAAGCCGTTGAGCGGAGGAAGTGCACATATGGCCACAGAACCAAAGAGGAAGAGTCCCGCCGTTCGGGGCATTTTATGGATCAACCCGCCCAGCTCTTCAATATTCCGGGTGTGGGTAGCCTTGTAAACAGATCCGGCACCAAAAAACAGCAGAGACTTGAAAAGCGAGTGGTTCAACACATGCAGTAATCCCCCTGCAAATCCCAGCAATGCAAGTGTGGGGTTGTTTAAGCCTATTCCCATACATCCCAGCCCGATGCCGATGCCTATGATCCCTACGTTTTCGATGGTAGAATAGGCAAGAAGCTTTTTCAGGTCGGTTTGCACGATGGCCATCATGATACCGTATAGCCCGGTGATGGTAGCCACGATCATGATGATAATCCCAATGATGTAATGGTCAGATTGCACATTGGTGAGCACGCGCACAATTCCGTAGATCCCCATCTTGATCATCACACCCGACATCACACCCGATACGTGCGACGGGGCAGCAGGATGGGCATCCGGCAACCAGGTATGAAAAGGGACGAACCCTGCCTTTACTGCAAACCCCGCGAAAAAGAGGAAAAACAGCGCCGGGTTGGAGTGTCCGGCAAAATAGGATTTCAGCGCATCAAAGCTCATGGTACCGGTTTCCGCCTCAACGAGAAGAAAGGCAACGACAAGGATCACCAGCCCAATGTGCATCTGGATCAGGTAATTCACCGCGGTCTTCAGGGTTGCCCGTTTTTCAGCTTCGAAGAGGATGAGCATGAATGAGGAGACCGCCATCAGCTCCCAGGCAATGAGGAAAGAGAGTCCGTCGCGAAGCATCAAAACAGCCAGCATCGAAATGTGGAGCCAGAGATAGCTGAAGTTGTGAAGTGCCATCTGTGCCGGGCTCTTCGTATCAAGGTATGAATGCAGGTATCCCTGGGAGTAAAGCAAACCGGTAACCATCGTGAAGTTGGTCACCAGCACGAAAAAGGCACTCAGACTGTCGAGCGTAAAGGTAAGGGTGCCGGGATAACCACCTGTAACAAACAATGCCTCAGACTGGCCTGGCGATAGAAAAATATTGAGCGCAGGCAGCGAGGTTATCACGACCAGCAGCAGTGTTACCAGCAGGGTATAATAATACCTCATCCCGGCAGGCATGACCAGGATGAAAAAAGAGAGGATAACCGGTAAAAGGATGGCAATGTTCTCCATCGGCATGTACAAAGTAAACCCTTTTGA
>CAYHCQ010000123.1:0-1215 GCA_964355115.1 uncultured Prolixibacteraceae bacterium
CGCTGGGCATCAAAATGGTAGAGGAGTACGGATTGCCGGTTGGTGAAATGATAAACTGATGTGCTGATGTGCTAATGTGCTAATGTGCTAATTATCAATTATCAATTGTCAATTATCAATTAAATTAGTTATGGGTATAGGAGAAATAATCGTAATCGCCATCGTTGCGATCGTCATATACAGCATCTACAGCATGCGGAAAAAAAGTTCCGATAACGGAACCGGGGAGCAGAAGGGAACCGGACCGAATGCGCCACCACCACCACCACCTCCTCCAGGGGAGAATACTGGCTCTGGTCGACCTGACGGTTATACAAATCCTGGGTCCGGTAAAACAGGCGGCTTTACGAGTTCCGGTTCCGGTCGAACGGGCGGCTATGCGAAATGGGTTGGGGGCGGACTGGGCTGGGTTTTCGGCGGACCGATCGGCGCCATTCTCGGTGTTGCGCTGGGTTCTTTTTTCGACGGAATGAATTCGGGAACGGCATCCTACAAAGGGACACCACGCGGCGATTTTGCCATGAGTTTATTGGTGTTGTCAGCTGCCGTCATGAAGGCCGATCAGAAAATAGTAAAATCTGAACTCGATTACGTAAGAGACTTTTTTATCCGCCAGTTTGGCGAGGAGGAGGGTACCCGGCTTGTATTCATGCTGCGTGAGCTTCTGAAGCAGGATATCAATGTTCAGGAGGTGAGTATACAGGTTGGCCAGCATACAGACTACGCGCTGAAACTCCAGTTGCTTCACTACCTGTTTGGCATTGCTGCGGCCGATCGTCTCTACCATCCCGACGAAGTCGCGATGATTGATTCCATTGCTGGTTACATGGGTGTTTCACATTCCGATTTCCTGTCGGCCAAAGCGATGTTTGTAAAGGATGTAAACTGGGCTTTTGATGTGCTTGAAATTACCTCCCTTGCCACCGATGATGAGGTTAAAAAGGCCTATCGTGAGATGGCGAAAAAGCACCATCCCGATAAGGTTGCTCATGTTGGTGAGGATATTAAACGGTCGGCCACCGAAAAATTCCAGAAAATCAGCGCCGCCTACGAAGAGATCAAAAAACAACGCGGAATAAGCTAATTGTCACGCGTCACGTGTTACGCGTCACGTGTCACGTTATTTCGCAAGCTCCTCAAAAGGAATATCAAGTAACCCAAACCTTTGCCAGCCGGTAAAATCGTAATGCCACCACTCGCTTGGAAGTACGGTAA
>CAYHCQ010000123.1:1315-7656 GCA_964355115.1 uncultured Prolixibacteraceae bacterium
AACCTTTGCCAGCCGGTAAAATCGTAATGCCACCACTCGCTTGGAAGTACGGTAAACCCGTTCATCTGCATTGCATCGATGAGCATCTGCCTGTTCTTGAGTGGTTCCATCTCCTTTGGAATATAGTCTACACCGGCTTTCGGCGTGAAATCATCATAGGCTGTCGGCATCTCTACTTCGGCACCGGTTGCCAGATCGATCACCGTAACATCTACCGCACAACCACGGTTATGCCGCGATCCCTTTTGCGGAGATGCAACATATAGTGTGTCTTTCACAATCTCCCAAAAAGCAAGAGTTGCAGCATACGGACGGTAGGCATCATATACCTTTAACCCATATCCATAAGCCTTCAGCAACTCCTGAGCTTTTGCCAGGGCAGAAGCAGCCGGTAGCCGGAGGTATGCTTTTGCCATCGTATAGACCGGTTTTTGAGTAAAATTATTACTCGTTGAATACCTGATGTCGAGAAGTATGCCCGGAATGACCTGGCCCAGGTCAACAAGTTCATTGTTCTTGTCTTTCAGACAGCTGGCCTTATACTCTTTCATGGTTCCGGTGATGGGCAACCCATATGGGTTCCTGATACTGTCCTGCGAGAATCCGGAGAAAGGCACCAGTAAAAGGAAAAGGAAAAATAATTTCAACCCTTCCCGTTTTTGTGTTTTCTGAAACATAAATGATAATAAATTAACGTTCGTATTTAACCTGCCAAAGGTAGCACGTTTTCTATTCTCACTTACCGATATGGAGTCCCTTTTATTTACCCCTTCTAAACTTGGACCGCTGGAACTTAGAAACCGTTCAATCCGGTCGGCTGCGTTCGAAGGGATGTGCCCGGGAAACCATGTTTCGCAGAAACTGGTTGATTATCACAGATCTGTTGCCGAAGGTGGCGTTGGTATGACAACAGTTGCCTATGCCTCAGTATCAAAGAGTGGACTGTCGTTCGCTCATACATGATCCTGCTTTTATCAATAAACTCAGGAGCGGAGAGACGACAAGATCTTCATGCAACCATACGAACTACTGCATTGCCGTGATGTATTCGGGGACGATGGCTTGTTACCAGCATGAAAAAAATCTTTCCACAAAGTGGAGGGTGAAACTGGAGAAAAATAAAACCGGACTGTAGATTTTTCTCCACAGCCCGGTCCGGTTTTAAACCAATCGCAATTATTTTCTGATGATCATCCTTTCAACCCTGATGCCGTCACCTGATCTGATACGGAGGAAATAAATTCCTTCAGGCCTTCCGGAAAGATCGAAACGGTATTCGTGGCTTCCTGAGCATTCCTGTGACAGAATGTTTCTGCCATTGATGTCGAGGATGTCAACATTGATGTTTGTGATACCGTTTGCCTTTGTCCCGATCGTAAACGAACCGGTTGATGGATTCGGCCAGGCGCGGAAATCAGCGAGGGTCTGTTCGCCCACACCTACTGTGCCGTCCTGCGATACGGTTACTACAACTGGAGCAAGACCGGTAACCGTTACAGTGATCTGGGCAGTGCGGGGATCCGTTCCTGAATTTTCCGTAAAGTTGGCGGTTATGGTTCCGTTTCCGCTTCCCGAAGGGGTTACTGTACACCATCCTGAGTTGCTTGATGCCATCCAGCTGGTGTTTGATGTGACGGTAAACGTAGTAACGCCATCGTTATTGGTAACATTCTGGTTGGGAGGCGTAACTGCAAGTGTGGCTGCTGCTCCCGACTGCGAAACAGTAACGGTCTGGGCCGGAAGACCAGTTACGGTGACTGTAATGGTTGCCACCCGCGGAGATGTTGAAGCATTTGCCGTGTATGTTGCCGAGATCGAGCCGTTTCCGGAACCGTTACTGGTCACTGTACACCATGTGGCATTGGAGGAGGCGGTCCAGTTGGAGTTGGATGTAACATCAAACGAAGTATTTCCTGCAGATGCTGTTACATTCTGGTTCGACGGGGTAACGTTAAGTGTTGGTGCCGCACCTGCAGCGGTAAATGACCCTACCTGCCCCATTCCGGCATGAGGTGTACACACGTAGTTGTAAGTCCCGGCTACAGTTACCTTATATTCATAGGAGGTGTTGGAGTTGTTGATCGATTCATCCCAGGAGGCAGCGGCACCGGGAATGGTCGACGAGGTTGTTGTGTGGCTCCCGTTCACCCAAACCCAGCGAACAGTATCGCCAACAGTAACGTTCAGCGAAGAGGGGTTGAAATAGTAATTGCCAACATTCACATTGTGCTTCAGGGCATAACCCGTAACCTGCGTGAACAGCGCAAGGATAAGCGTAAGTGCCGATATATAAAGGGTATATTTTTTCATGGTAGTTCTGTTTAATTTGGTTGTATCAATATTAATTTAGATTAAATAAACACAAAGATACATCAAAATATCACAGAAGCAGCTTCTCGGACAAAAATTATTTTTACGAAAATTTATACGAAATGACCCTCACACCCTCTTTCCCTTTTCACTCTTAACTCTTCACTCTTAACTCTTCACTCTTAACTCTTAACTCTTCACTCTATATGAGCCCTTCCCAGTTATCATCACAGGCAGCAAACTCCTCCCGGATGTGGGTAAGCAGATGTTCATCAAGCGGGCCTTTGTCAAGGAAAGCCAGGTTTTCCAGCAAATGCGAAAGGCTGGCTGTCCCCGCGATGCAGGTGTCGACACCGGGTGTGAAAGCTGAAAAGCGCAGGGCCAGTTCATTCCAGCCAATACCCCTGCGGTCAATTTTCATGACCTCCATCCTGTCCCAGTAGGCAGCGTGGCCGTGTCCTTCGGGCCGTGAACCGTATCGCCATACCGCATTTGCGATCGGACGTTTTGCAATTACCCCCATGCCCTTCACCTGTGCCGAAGGCAGATAGCGATCGACGGAATTCTGGTCGAAGATGTTAACCGAACACTGGAGGCTCCCGAACTTACCCGAATCAATGGCATAACCCAGTGCATCGTTTTCACCCGAATAGGCAGCCACACGGATCTTCCCCTGCTCTCTGGCTTTCGCCAGGGCCGCAATGGCATCGCCACGCTCAAGGGTGTATCTGTCGCACGAATGTAGATGAACAATGTCGAGATAGTCGGTTCGCATCAGTTGCAGCGCCTCGTCAATGGTTCCCATGGTAGCATCGTAACTCCAGTCCTCCCTCCCTGCGAGGGTGTAGCCAACTTTCGTTGAGATGACATAGTCGCTCCGCCTGTGAGCCAGAAACTGCCCGATGCGTTTTTCAGAAAGGCCATATGACCGGGCAGTATCGATCAGGTTAATACCCTGGTCAAGTATGCTGTTCAGCAGGTTTTCTGCACTTTTTTCATCCATATCCTGTGACCCGATATGGCCGGCGCCAAAGCCAAGAATGGAGACGTTTATGCCGGTGTTGCCGAATGGTCTGTATATCATGTAAATTATTATTGAAGGAGTGCAGGATCATTTATACATTTTCCGGATCACAAGTTTTGAATCTTTTGCCTGCTGTTGGCGCCGGTTTATCTCCTTAAGAAGGAGGTATTTCGTGGCAGGGATATAGGCAGATTTGATACAATAGACCGATTCAACTGAGATTGAATTCGCCGACAACTGTTGCACCCTGATTGAATAGGAGCCAAAATCATTGTCATAACCGGCGGTCAGCGGCTTTTCATTGAGAAGTTCTACCGCTCCCGGGAAAATGTAGGTTGATTTAAATTTCTCGGTATATGGGTAGGAGATGTAATAATCGAGGTTCCTTGATTCCAGGTCGGTGGAGATGGTCGAATGAGTAAGCCATTCGGTAAGCCCGATGGTACAGATTGAATCATCGATGGAGATGATCCGGCCTGTCTGTGTACCCGAATACCTCAGCGAATAGGTGAACGGTGGAAGAGGATCCGGCGTTGTGGTAACCAGGCTGTCGATGATGAAATCGGGGAGTTCTTTTTCAAGGTTCTTTTTCATAACCGACAGCACCGAATCATTCCCGCTTTGATCCTGCTTTGCCCTTACCATCGAAGAAAAACACCCTTTATATGAGTCGGTTACGCTTAAGTTCAGGAGCTCATTGTCAACAATCGCAATTGAATTTAGTTGCCGGGTATTGATTTCATAGCCTGTAGCCGGAAGAAATATTTCCGAAAAGTCAAATGCATTATCGGCATTGACAAGGAACGCTTTGGTGCCCATAAGCACGGGATCTATTTCGTCGATCATATGTTTCTCGTTAGCCGTTCCCGGCAGCAGGAAATGTAGGGTCCCTTTTTCATCCTTAAAGGCAAGCCAGAGCTGGGTGTAAAAATCCCGGTTCACCCAGTTTACATCCACCATGCCTTTAAAACGGTTGCATGCGAATACGAAATACCCCTGAAAGTCAAAGTACCGGAACAGATCTTTGTACAGGATGAAAAGGCTGAACCGGTCGATGCTCCGGTTCCAGAGGTAATAACCCGAAGAATAATTTTCCGGCTTCGTCCATTCTGTGATTTTGATGCTGTCGCTGATATAGTTGTAAACTTTACAGAAACCGGTGAACTTCGAACAGGTATCGCAACCTTTAAGGAGACGGGCCATCAGTTCGTTGAAATACTCAGATTTTTTTGCTTTCGGATTCGGCCGGCTTATTCCCCTGACGGTAGGTTCGAACACAGCTCCCCAGCTTTCATAACCGAATTTGTCAAACCTTCGCAATCCTGATGAATAGTGTCCGGCTGTAAGCATATAACGACAAAAGGGAAGTTCATTCTCGCGGATTCCGTTCTCCTTGCCAAGAATGGCCGGAATATAGGCAAACTCCCAGGTAAAGAGTGAATCGCCTCCTTTTCCCTCCGATCCCGAAATTTCCAGTCCGTTGTATCCCTGGATTTTGAACCGTATCGTTTTTTTAAACCGGAGTGTAGTAGTTGAGTTGAGGATGGGGATCTCGTCGTGGAAAAACATATCAACCGGATAGCCACCACCTGCCGGGTTGGTGAGTTTGATGGAGAAATCGACAACATCGCCTACCTCGGCTCCGGGAATACTAAAGCGTAGTTCCCCGCTTTGCAATTCTGCATCGGAGCCGGGATCGCGGACTTCGTGCATCGTGGCAGTCTCCTTAACGACAACACCGCCGGGTTTGATCAGGAAAACATTCAGGATGTCGATTTCGGTGTACCGGGTTTTTGGTATCGTAACGATGGTGTAATCATCCAGCCCCTTTTTAGTCAGGATCCTGATCTGCTTGTGGATGCTTTCTGTTCTTACCGGCATCTCCATGTACTCCTTGTATTTGCTTACCCGGTAAACTATTTCGACCTTTTCCATCATCACAACGGCATCCCTGTTGCTCAGTGAATCGGGCAGGGGGGCTACAGGCAGCGGTTTACTACTTGTGTCGGCAACCTGTGCAAGGCAGGGAAACCACAGGATTATAAGCAGGAGGATCAGCAGTGAATTATTTATACGAGATCGCATAGTTCATAGAGGTTGATACAAATGAACTGAATTTCCGATAGGCCGGGAGTTGATCGGCGGTGATTGTAAGGTTATCGCACTGGAACAGCGATCTGATAACCAGGACCTGTCCCTCCGCGTGAGCGGAAACATGGTAGGAAAAACCATCCTGGTTATATTCCATCGGTTTCAAAACAACTGATGTAAGTGTGGTTCCGGTTTCGATGCGGATCTCTGTCTCCCTTTGGATCGTCCGGCCCAGGAGTATATCTCCGGAGGTTGTTTCGCTCCTCACGAATTCCATTGGCAAAGGCAGAAAGCCAAGTGTAAGGTAGGCTGTTTTGCCGTTGCGGGTAAAAACGGAGGGCGACAATAGTGCTTTCACGGTTATTGTGAGGCTGTCTTCCGACTGGGCAATCGCTGCATTACTGAAAGTCATACCCGCAACCATCTCGCTGAGAAAGTCTGCGGAGATTGCGGACCACTCACTTTTCGGAGCGTTCGCATAATGGAATTTCAGATGCTGCATGGCAGCGCCGAAGGCAGTATAATTGAGCGAGCCGGCCGCGCCGTCGCCTTCAGGGCGGAGTGACATGGAGATCCGTTCACGGTTATTTACAGGATCAACCGGGGGGACTTTTACGAACGATCCTCCTTCGTCGTTAAGGATGAGCAGGGTACGTCCCTGGATTCCTTCTGCCGTCAGCCGGCATGTCCCCGATTTGTACGTGGGATCCAGGAACAGCCATGAACCCTGGTGCTTTACAACGCAGATCATATGGTTGCCGGCAGAAAGCGATGGAAAGGTCATGTCGCAAGGGTGAGTCAGGGTCGACGCAAGGGCGAGCCAGGCTTCAATGCCTGCAGAACGCAGGGCTTCACAAAGGAGGGAGGCCATATCCTTACAATCTCCCTGTCGCGAAGTGAGGGTTTTATTCACATC
>CAYHCQ010000123.1:7756-10517 GCA_964355115.1 uncultured Prolixibacteraceae bacterium
TGATCCCTGATCTGCCCCATCTCCTGACTGAAGTTGACACCATCACGGTTTTTCGGTACACCCGTAAAGTGGTAGGTCATCCCGGTATTACCGGCAACTGAATCGGTTCTGAAGTAGTTCAGCATCTCGGGGAAGAGAAGCCGGGTAAGGAGGTGATATTCACCAGGAATGTGAATCTCATAATAGAAGGTATCTACCGGGAACCTGTCGTAAAAGAGCAGGTTTGACTGAAGGATCAACTCCGAAGAGGATAATTCATACTCAACCCTGAAGGGCACCTTCTCAGGAAGCTCTATGGCAAGCAAACGGTCGCATGAGTAAAAATCGTCGCCGATTGACTGGATATCGCGAATATCGGTCTTCCGGAACAATTTCCACTTTCCCTTTTCGGTGAGATGGCGGATCGAATAACCGGTGATTTTCTCCAGCGATGTATAATGGATGTAACAATTTTTGCTGGTTTTTACCGGAACACTTTGGAGTATAACGGTGCTTTCGAAGCCTGAGGCCGAATCGAAGACGTGGATCGTCTCCCGTCTTATCCGCGATGGCTGGTTTTCCTGGCCGGAAACCTCAGCCTGAATTCCGGAAACCAGCAGGGTTACGAGAAGAAGATGCAGAATTTTCATTCGGTCGGACGATGAAGGAGTTGAACTGTCAGTCGTGGAAGCGCCATGCTATCCCAAACCGGAATGCTCCGTCCTGCATGGGATACGTAGGTATTGTATAATAATTCCGGCCCATAAAACTCGCATTGAAATGGCTATAGGAGACGAATAAGCGGGCGCGCTGAATTTTCAGATTAATGAATACATCCATGTAGAGGTAGTTCCCGATCTCTTTCCCATCCTGATTATAAAAAGAACGGGTGGCCGGCATATAGTTGTCTCCGTAGTAAGCGGTATTGTAATAAAAGTTCAGTCCGGGCTGGAAGGTTGCCGCTCCCTTAAACAACGGTTGGGTAAAAAAGATGGCAAGGCTGCCCATAAAGACGGGGAGGCGGAGTACCGTTGTTCCCTGAACGCTCTGGTATGCAAGCCGGGTGCGAAAGGTGAACTTCCAAAGGTCCAGGTCGCCATTCAGGTATATGTATATGTGGCCGAATTCATTGGTGTACTGGCGGGGTTTACCGCTTGTATCGAGGTAAACGTAGTTGCTGATCCTGCTGATGTTGAATCCGGCTTCCAGCATTCTGAAGCGGTAGTTGAACCCGCCGGCAATTACCCCTTGTTTTTGCCAGGTGGTGTCCCATCGGAAGTTATTCCCGAGATAGTGTTCGTAAAACCAGCCAGGCTGCTGCAAGGCGTAGTTTCCTGTGAGTGAGATAATTCCGGCGTTTCGTTCGGGTTTACCGAGAATGGAGGTGAGTTTTACACGAAGGCTCATATCACCCTCATTGTAATCGCCGAGTACATAATCGCCGCGGGCCTGGAGCCTGAGGCTGGGAATCGGGTTGAAGTCAATCGCGGCATGGGGAATAAACTGAACGAAGTACTTTTTTATACTGTCGCAGGAGACCTCAATATATTGTGTCCGTAACCCGGCTTCAAGCTGCACCACACGAAGTCTTTTCTTTGGGTTAAAGCTGGGATTTGACCAGATTACCTCATTGATGATCTTCTTAATGGTAAGCGAGTCATAGGTTAGCGTCGTATCGATCAGGGCGGGAGGGTAAAATCCAATCCCGGGTTCGTAGTCTATATAGTTTTGGATCTGACGGTTGTACTGGAAAGAGTAGGTCAGCCTTCCCAGTTCCACCCTACCCTTGTTATAAAATGCAGTATCTTTTTCATTCCTTGGATGGCGGCTCAGGTTAAAATAGTGTTTCATAAAGAAACCCGTCTCCTTGATCCTGTTCTGGGCCGACTGAAGGTTTACCGGTATCACCTGCCGGTTGGGTTCCAGGTTTTGCTCGAAAAGGCTATCGTACCTGATGCCTCCATTTTCATAATTCCTGAGCCTGTTTACAAGGAAATTGGCGATGACGCCGTACCGTCTGTTTTTCGAGATGAACTGGGTCGTTACAACGAAATTGATGTGGTTTGTCTTTTGCCTTGTATAGGCTCCCGGTGAACTTCTTACCCGGAAGTCGAAACCGATATTCAGGCTTCGGTAGATATTCCTACTGAAAACTGCGTGGAAATTCTGCTCCTTTTTCGCACCCTGCACATAGGAGACTTCGGTAAATGTTTTAGATACCTTGTAATATTTAATGCTGTCGTTCTGGAACAGGTAATGGTCGAAGGAGTGCAGTCCGTAGTCGAATCCGCTTGTACGCATGAAAGGGTAGGGGAGCAGCGAGCGGTAATTCGATCCGATATTCCCCTGTGTGGCGTAGAACTGGTCGTGAACAAGGAGGGGATCGTACGACTGAAATCCTGTGATGGCTGTATCGACAGGATGGAGGTTAAGTGCGCCCAGTTTTTCAAAGTCGCTGTAGAAGAAACTTACCTGTGTGGAATCGCGGTTTGTTTTAATAGAGTCGAGGCGGATTTGCAGTGAGTCGGGCGGGGCGTCCTGGGCCAGGACCGACAGGGAAACAAGGAACAGAGTAAGTGTGAGCAGTTTGGGCAGGTTGTTCCGGAGCATCAGGTTGGATTGAATTTTGGATAAAGGTAAAAAAAAATCCCGGTCCTATTGGAACCGGGATTAGAAAAGATCGGCGACGACATACTCTACCACAAAAACTGCAGTACCATCTGCGCTAGTGGGCTTAACGACTCTGTTCGGAAAGGGAAGAGGTGAACACCACTGCTATAGT
>CAYHCQ010000124.1:0-10217 GCA_964355115.1 uncultured Prolixibacteraceae bacterium
CGACCGGAGTACAAGAATTTCCTGAAATTCCTTCGCTGAGTTCTATCAGGTAATCTCCAGGGGCTGACCATACCTGGCTGAGGACATTGCTTGCGGAGGTTCCCACAATGGTCATCGCCGGCAACTTCTTCACTACCCATGAATAGGTATGACCCGATACCGCAGGAGTTGAATACTGAACGGCGTTTGTACTTGCCCCAACGGCATCGGGACCTGTAATTTTTGGCTGTGTATCCGGACAATCTGCTGCCGTTGCAATCCAGGTAGAGAGAAAAAAAGCCGATAGAAAGAGAAGGCGAATAGATCGATAGAACATAAGAATGGAATTTGTAGAAGTTTTCGCTCTGTTATATTATACTTAAATGTACGACAAAAGTTTCACCCAAAAGGTTGCCTGTAAGGTCAAAATCCCAAAATAAAAATTGCCGGAGAATCTCCGAATCAACAAAATTAACAATTAATTATTAATTTTCAACATAACCAAGGCAACCATAACAATCTTTTTCATGTCCTAATAATAAATCGGATAACTGTTTTGTAATAATCAGAAACCTGTTACTTTTGCATTTGCCAATCTATCTTCCTATGAAAAAGAATGTTCTGCTCTTCATCGTATTTGTTCTCGGTGTATTTACAATCATCCTTAGCTGTTCAAAACAAGAAGAACAGGTTCCCTGCGACGGGAAAGGTACTCTCAATATTGAGAATAAGCTCGATTCGGCCATAACGGTCAATATTGTCGAAGCAAAGTTAACTGTGACCCTCCAGAAAGATTACACCAGGCCATTCACGCTTACAGGAAACAATCCGTATACAATAAAGATCTATGGCCCGGCAGAGATACCCGACACTACCTTCATGATCCTGCCCTGCGACAATAAACTCTATATTGTAAAAAAGTACTAGCGGAATCGCAAATCCCCATTCAGGCTATCTTTCAAACCTTACCTTATTGACATAGAAGACCATGCGCTTATTATTGGATGTAAGCGCAATGTTTTTTATCTCCTGGTAGCCATAGCAGAGGAAATAGTTTTCATACCATTTGATCATCCTCCCCCCCGACTCGTTAATCAGCTTATCATCAGGATATAACAGGTCAAGTGCTACATAATCCAGCTTCTCGACAATACTGTCTGCCCGGATGATTTTATACCCGATCTTGCCATCACCAAGAAATGAGAGCAATATGTCATTGCCATCGAAATACAGGGCAACCTTTGGAGACGGATCAAACGAGACCAGATTTCTGATTTCCAAAACATTGTCCCATATCAGCCGGCCATCTGAATCGAATCCCGCCACGATGGCATTCTGGTACCGGAAACCGTCGAACACTGAATAGCTGTTGGTATATGGCCGGCCATAAAAATCGAAGTCGGTGTAGCTTTCGGTCCGGTATTGCGGTGAATACACCTCAGCGGGCAGAATGAACCGGCCGTCATGTTGAACTATATCCTGAAACATCAGCGGAAAATCCACAGAATATTCTCCCGGCAATTTAGATTTTTTCATTGATTTCTTCCGCAGTGTCATAAGGTCCTTCTCATTCAGAAGGGAAGATGCATTCTTAAAATCGAGAAAATTATAAAACCAGGGTGACTTCTGGGTGCCGGGTGAGACCGAATATCCAAAAAAGCCTGTGGAGACCTCCTCCTCTTTCTTTTTAGCGTTACTGCCACCATGCCTGTAACTTCCTGCCACAAGAAACTTTCCGCCAGGCAGTTGCAGAGCGCGGAAATGTGTAAACTCCTTACCGGCGTCCCCTGTGGTCAGTGGAATTTCGCTTCGGATAACACCCGTTGTATCGTACCTGACCAGGTAATGTTCTGTCTGCTTTTTTGTTACCACCCGGGTTACAATTGCATTGATTCCCTGGTTTATAGTATCGGGGCAGGCCCAGCGGATGGCCAGGGCACTCCCCTCACCCAGTGAAAACGGCCTAATAGAACCGGACTTCAGGTTCATGAAAAGAAATTGTCCTGCTCCTGTCGTGCTTGTTAACCCGACCCATGCAAAATCAGAGGTTGCTGAAAAATGAACGACCTCCTGATCCTGACGGATCTTCCCCATGTTCAGAATGAAAGTCCCTTTGCCTGTAAGAAGACGAAGCAATCCGAAATCAACCATCGGTGTTTTACTTTTTCCTCCGTGAACAAATAACAGAGATAGGGTATCTTGCCTGAAATCCTGAAATGCAAACTCCTGATCAGTGAGCAACGGAACACTTTTCACCCAGATCCGCTGCAGATTCTGATCATACCATGTGAAGTACCACTTGGTATGGATTTCGTCGGTCTGCTCAAGACTTCTGTAAAATACCAGAACTCCCTCCTTGCCGCAAGGGACAACCCGGTAGGTCTCCTTATCCGACTTTGAAGGGATCTCTATCCGAAGGGGTTTATCCTGATGAATGTCGGCTGCCCCGTGCTGAGATAGAAGCTGAAACGGGAATAATAAAAATAAAAAAAGGAGATGAAGCGGGATTTTCATTTGAAGTAAAATGACGAACCAAAGGTAAGGAAAAACAAAGAAGGGGCGACCTCGCGGCTTCCCCTTCTCTGGATTTATAAAATATCGGGCTTCTCTTTTGATTTTCTGCTACCGGACGATAAGCTTTGTAACATTGCTTTTTCCGGAATCGGAATAATGTGTCCTGATGAAGTAAACACCTTTTGCCAGAGGGCTGAGATCAACAGTGAGGGAATTGGAATTTGCCGGACTGCTGTAAACCTGTGAGCCAATTACAGAGAGGATGGTAACCTCTTTGCTGAGGTTGTCTCCGAATGTAATGGTTACCAAACCGGAGGCCGGGTTCGGAAAGACCTGAACAGACGATGATTCTCCGGGGGTATCGATCCCTACAGGCTGATCTCCTGTGATCACAATATCATCAAGTTCCCATGTTGGAGCCTCGGTTGTGCTCGACATGTAACGGTACCCAACATACACCGATGCGCCGCTTGTTCCGGATAGATTGATGTTTCCGGAGGGGGTCCAGGCCCAGTTGCCGGGCGACCAGGTTGCGGTCAAAGGCACCCAGTTGTAGAGCGAAGGATCACTAACTCCGTTATAATCGTTGGAAATCATCAGTTCAAGAGCAGGGCCAGCATATTTGTAGGCCGACTGGAATGTCATTGATTCATTGATATAATTATTGAAATTCATTGCCGGGGAGATAAACCAGTCTTCGTTTTCCACATTGGCCCCGTTATATCCGCTCATTTTAGCACAGGGGGTTCCTCCCACTCCATGAATCGAATCGATCATCCATATCTGAGCTCCTACAACGCTGTATTGGGTCCAGGGAGCCAGCGAATAGCTGCTGAAATTCTGTGAATTCAGGGTCACGGTATTGGGTGTGGTAATGGTGGCAGCCGGAGCAGAACCATCGGTCTTAAAATTGATGTTTGTGCCGGAATTGGTGTAAGGGAAGATTTTGAAGAAGTAGGGAGTATTGCTCGGGAGATTCGCAAAAGTGCAAGCCTGGATTCCCTGGTTGACATTGAGAGCACCGGTTCCGTCGGCAAGGTCGGGATCGTTGGGAATGGGCGTTCCATCCACGGGAGCAGTTATGTTATTCTGGCTGCTTGCGAGGACAATGTAGGCAGTGGGCATCTGGGTTCCGGTCGCATCAGTCCAGCTAAGGTTGATTTTGTAAGGCAATGCAGCGGCTGCAAAACCAGTCGGGTAGTTTGTAGGTTCAGGCAGTGGGGCTGATGAATAACCTGTCCAGGTAATATCATCAATGCTGACCTGGCCGGCCGAAGTGCTGTTTTGTTTGAAGTCGATGGTGAAATCTCCGGGTGTGTTAACCGTGATGGGTCCCGAATTTTTCACTACACTCACCTCTCCATTGCTTGTAACGTTACCGACCAGTAATCCGTTGACAAAAACATCTAGGCTCACATTCGATGAAAACGCCTGCATATAGCTGAAGCTTAATACTCCACAGCCATTGTGAAGAGTGCCGGAAACAACCTCGGCAGTTGGAGTGCGCCCCTTGCCCAGACAAGGATTGGGCGCAACGATAACCATATCGCTGCGGGATTGGAAATAGTTCCAGGTTGAGCCATCCTGTCCAACAAAAGTTCCATCGGAATAGGTTCCGGATGTGCCGATATAATTAGCGAAATTTTCAAGGCCCTGGCCTTGGGCAACGATGGCTGACAGGGCAACTATTAACAGTGTAAGGAATTGTTTTTTCATAATGTTTGAATTGAAGTGTTTATTTAACGATTAATTTTTGTGTTCTGCTCTGACCATCAGTTTCCGGAGTAAATCTAACAAGGTAGATGCCCGGGGCGAGGTTTCCGTGTTCGAATGTGTTTATATTCTGTTTAACAAATTGCTTCAACACTATATTTCCGGTTTGATTAACAATCGTGAGTGTCCCGGAGGCAGTATTTCCAAGTACTACAGAAAACTTTCCATCACTTGGATTCGGGAAGACTTTAAATCCGTCTGTGCCCTCCTGACTGGAGATTCCGGTCGGCGCAACCTGGATATAATTTGATTTGATCCTGGTCGTGTAGCCTGCATTGTTGCCGGCCTTCAGGATAACATCAAATAAACCGACCTGATCATAAAGAATGGCTGGCGGTGTTTTACCAACGAAAGTATCGGGCGTTCCGCCTGGAAACATCCATATCCATGCATTTGCATCGGAGGAGCTAAGGTCGTTGAATATCACTGACTGGCCTGCCAGGATCGTGCTGTCGTTTGCAACGAAATTTGCGTATGCAGGCGGATATGAGCAACCGGCCAGCGGTGAGGCCCAGATGGTATCTCCTGCCCCGTTGACATTGGCAAATTCAAGCGCATGGCGCCAGTTGGCGGGATCGGTATTGTTCGAGGAAGGATTGCACAATTCAAGTGAAGGTCCTTTTCCATTGGCAAGGGTATCCCAGGGAACACTGGGTCTGTAATAGACCGAATCAATGATATAACCGTACTTGTCTTTAAGTACGATCGGTTCTCCCTGATTGCTGAGGGCGCCGCTTGTCCACTGAAGGGCATTGATGCCGAATGTGTTTTGCATGGCACCAGCATTGACTGCTACCACTGTTCTTTCTCCCGGATTCAAAGCCACACTTGGAAAGATATAATCAATACCACGGCTGAAATAGAAGTCCTGCAAATCCCAGGGAACCACGTCGTTGTTGTACAGTTCGATGAATTCCAGGGAGTCGACACCGACTTCGGGCGGATTATACATGATTTCCGTCATCACGATGTTGGCATTGGTTGGTCCGGTTACATGAATATAGGCCATTTTGCACATAGTCTGTGTTCCATAGGCATTCGATACAGTAAGACATACATTGTAGTTACCGGTATAGTTATAGGTGATGCCCGTTGGATTCTGTGCCGTAGATGTCATGGGTAATCCGCCAACAAACGACCAGTTATAGGATGTGGGGCAGAACGTAGTTGAATCGAAGAAGTTGATCGATTGGCCGACGATGAGGGTGGTACTGCTGGCCCAGAAATTGGGTGCGGGAGGAACCGGCTCGCAAAGGGTGGTAAAGGCAACTTCGGCTCCATAGCTTGTACCTACCATGTTGGTGGCGTAGGCTCTCATATAATAGGTTGTTTGCGGCGTCAGTCCGGTCATATTGCTGGTGAACACGCCGAGACCGCCGGTTTCCGTGGTATGCGGGCCGGCAACCGTTGGGAGGTGTGTTGTGGCGTAACAAAGTCCGCGGGCTGTTGTCGGAGATCCTCCGTCGGAGGTGACATTGCCTCCACCGGTAGCAGAGATATGCGTCAGATTTGTAATCGTTGGTGAGGTTGTAACCATCGCCATCTGAGGCTGAGATCCGGTGAAGGTACCGAAGGATGCGAGGCCGCTGGCATTCAGCTGATGCAATGTTGTATTCGCAAGGCTGTATGTTACGAATGGCACAGGAAGAACTTGTAAACAGTAGATCTGGCTTTCGGTGCCGACGACATCTGCCACAAGGTACTGGAAAGTGGTGCTGCAAGTAAATGCTGTGATGCCGCTTTGGGATATTGCCCAGTAACGGTTCAGATAACTTCCGGTATTCGGGTCGCCCGGATATTTTGCGTTCACCAGGTTGACACCGGCATAGTTGCCTGAAGCAAAGGTTCCGGCAGTGAAAGTCAATGTTACAGGCGAAAACTCTGCTGTTGCTGTGTTGTCCCCGACGGGGTAAACAAAGCTCCCCGTGAAACCTGTTGAAAAACCCTTCTGCAGTTGTCCGCTCCCGGTAGCTACGATCATGTTGGTGGCTGCGGGAGTGCCTGAAATGGCAGAGGAGGGTCCCAGCAAAAGGTTACCGGATCCCAGGGTAAGCAAGCCGTTGGTTAATTTAAGGTTGCCATTCAGCGCAATGGAGGTGTTGAGATTTACACCGGTGGCATTTGAGATATCCAGGGTGGAGTTGGCTGTTGATGAGAGCGTTCCGATAGCAGAAATTGACTGGGCTGCTATTCCTCCCAGGATGACTGTACCGGCTGATGCGGGCGCAAAATTCAGTGTTCCTCCGGTGGCAACCGCGATATTTCCCTTGATCGTATGCCCCGGAGTACCCGTCATATTGAAATTCAGGGTTCCATTGGTAACGGTAAGGTTATCCATCGTAACAGCGCTGCCTCCGGTGGTTGTTACCGTGAAACCGGTGGCATCCATTTCGAAGTTTGCATAGGTTTTACCTGAAAATGAAGGGGTGGCATTCCCGATAAGTTTGTAGAGGCTTCCTGTCTGGAAAACGCAGATACTTGCAGGCGGATTGCTCACAAACGGATTGCTTCCGGCCAGGTGATTGTATGTTGACCCGTTTGCAAATATAACCGAGCCTGCTGTAACATTCCCGAATGCATTACCGCTGAAAAATGTTCCGGCCGTGAAAGTGCCACCTGTATTGAAGGTAATGGCATTTGCGTCAACTCCTGTGAGCCGGTGTGCCGTAGCTACTGTTGATGAAAATGTCATGCTGCCGCTGATGCTTGCCGTTGCGGTGGTAGCCAGCGTTATGGTGATGGCATTTGCTGCATTCAGGTTCAATGCGGAGCCTGCCGGAATATCAAGGTCGGCACCCGTAACTCCCATGATTGTGATCATTGCAGCAGCGACACTCTGGAGGTTGATGGTGGTGTTTCCTGAAATTCCGATCTTACCAATTGTTTCGGCAGGGACTGCAGTTACAGTTTTCGTGCCTCCGCCGTTGAAAAGGAGTATGTCATTGATGGCCGGGGTGGTACGGGTGGGTGACCAGTTTGTGGCAACATTCCATGGAGCGCCGTCGATACCGATCCAGGTGTAGGTGGTGGATGGACTGAGGGTCGTTGTTGCCGAAGCAGTCGGAACGACAGGGGCTGTCTTGTAATTAATAAAAGTTCCCGAGTTGGTGTAAGGATATATCTTAAAGTAAAACTGGGTATTGTCCTGGATGCCTGTAAAAGCGGATGCCTGGGTTCCCTGTGTAACGTTTTTCACCAGAAGGGCATTGGCCTCAGGAACTCCGTCAACGGGATCAACAATGGATGCGTACCCGCCGGTGGCAGCCTTAACCAGGTAACCATCGGGGATCGTGGCGCCTGTTGCATCCACCCAGCTCGTATTAATCGTACTGTAGGATGGAATCCCGAGCACCGCGGCAAAAGCAGTGACATGGTTGGTGGGTTCTGCTTTTATTACACTTCCGGAGCAAACCACGTTCGTGGCAGATGCTCCGCCTCCGGTATTGGCGACATTCTCAAGGTTATAGTTGCCCAATGCGAAACCTGCTGCCATTCTCACGTAAACCGGCGTTGCGGCAAGGGCAGCTCCCGTATAAGGAACAGTTACGGATCCGGAAAAAGTTGTATTATTCAATGAGACTTCAAAATGGGTGGCCCCGGTAACAGTAAGGTTTCCGCTGGTGGGGTTAAGGTTGCTTCCGCTAAGGTTATACGATTGGGAGGTTGAGGGTCCGGCTCCAAGGAAATACTGAAAACCGGTAAGTGTCGCCGGAGCAACAGAAAGTGCCGGGGTTCCTCCAAGAGGAGTTACATCGGCCCAGGCAGGACCGACCCGGATCTCATCGATCTCGAGTTTGGGTGTGGTGGCGTTGTTTCGCAGACAGACGGAGGCAAATGTGGCGAAAGTGCTGGTTCCGCTATTGTTGGTAACCCCGCCGGATGGCTCTGCACCGCCCAGACTTACCGGGTTGACCCAGAGCGTAGCCATGGTCGGGGATGCCGTACGGTCGTATTTAACCACAACGAGGTATGTAGTCCCGAAGACAAGGTCCAGAGCAAACTCTGTATAGGTCGGAGTGCCTCCGGAAGTATTCTGGATCATAAACCGGTAGTTCGCACCGGCATTCACTGTCTTCGCGCCCAGCCGGGCACCGAATGCGGAAACCGAGGTACCTGCAGTGGCTCCGAAATGCATGAAATAGTCTCCGGTTGCAGTTATTCCTGAGTTATCAACCACATTCAGAAGTACTGAGAAATAGAGAGCCGTTGCAGTGGAGGTGATTGCCCTGTTGATGTCCCTTGAGGTCAGGTTGGCATTGCCGAACATGGATACTTTATAACCCGTGGGAGCAGGAAGCCCCGCATATGTCAGGTTTCCATTCACAACATCAATCGTGGTGGTTTGACCAGAAGTTACACTGTGGGTAGTCCAGTTATTGGAGGTCGAACCTGCATTTCCGTTACCTCCGATAAACGCCGGAGGTGTGTAATTAAAGTCTTCATACAATACTACCTGGCTTTGTCCCGGCTGTAAAAAAGCACCTGTAAGGAGCAAGGCAAGCAGTAATCCTTTCATTGTAGATCCTGTTTTCATAAGCTTCTGATTAATTTTAAAATCGTGCGAATAGAACTTACAAATATGCGAATAATGAAGAACTATTTCCTACCAACTTATTAACAAATTATTAAATAAAGCTGCCGGTCCGTAAAATGGACCGGCAGCCTATAAACACCCTTTTACAAGGGGAAACTATCGATGAGCAATCGAATTATTTGTCTTTGACCTCTTCGAAGTCCACATCGGTGACTTCATCATTACCGGAACCCTTCGGGCCACCGGCATCCTGGCCTGGAGCATTGCCGGGTTCACCCTGCGGGCCACCCTGCTGACCAGCCTGGGAGGTGTTTTTATACATCTCTTCACTGGCGGTCTGCCAAACTGAATTCAGGTTGGCCATGGCGGCATCGATGCCGGCAAAATCACGGTTTTTATGGGCGTTCTTCAGATCTTCAACGGCCTTTTCGATGGGTGCCTTTTTGTCGGCAGGTATTTTGTCTCCAAACTCCTTCAGTTGCTTCTCAGTCTGAAAAATGAGGGTATCGGCCTGGTTGAGTTTGTCGACCTCCTCCTTCATTTTCTTGTCGGAGTCGGAGTTCAGCTGTGCCTCTTCCTTCATTCTTTTAATATCTGCATCAGAAAGTCCGGAAGATGCCTCAATTCGGATCTGCTGTGATTTTCCGGTCGCCTTATCCTTGGCAGCTACGTGGAGAATACCGTTAGCATCGATGTCGAAAGTGACTTCAACCTGGGGAATTCCGCGAGGAGCCGGCGGGATGCCATCGAGATGGAACCTGCCGATACTTTTATTCTGGTTGGCCATCGGACGTTCGCCCTGAAGCACATGAATCTCCACTGAAGTCTGACTGTCGGCTGCGGTCGAGAAGGTCTCCGACTTTCGGGTTGGGATTGTCGTATTTGACTCGATCAGCCTTGTCATTACGCTGCCAAGGGTTTCGATGCCCAGTGAAAGCGGTGTTACGTCGAGTAACAGCACGTCCTTTACCTCGCCGGTAAGAACACCGCCCTGGATGGCAGCTCCAATGGCAACCACTTCGTCGGGGTTCACCCCTTTTGAGGGCTCTTTTCCGAAGAATTCGCGCACCAGGGTCTGCACGGCGGGGATACGTGTCGAACCACCTACCAGGATCACCTCATTGATGTCTGCGGCTTTAAGTCCGGCATCCTGCAATGCTTTCTGGCAGGGAGGTATGGTCGACTGCATAAGGCCATCGGCCAGCTGCTCGAATTTTGCACGGGTCAGTTTTTTTACAAGGTGCTTGGGAACCCCGTCAACCGGCATGATATAAGGTAGGTTAATCTCGGTTTCCGAGGAGCTGGAAAGTTCGATCTTGGCCTTTTCAGCAGCCTCTTTTAAACGCTGCAGTGCCATCGGGTCGCGTTTCAGGTCGAGGCCTTCATCTTTTTTAAACTCATCGGCCAGCCAGTCGAT
>CAYHCQ010000125.1:0-10142 GCA_964355115.1 uncultured Prolixibacteraceae bacterium
TTTTCTTTAGTAAGAGCAGGGAAGACAACATTTTTGGACTGGAGGAAGTTGGTCCCGTAATTTTTCGAAATTCCGCCCAGAAAAGCAAGGTGATCGATTTTTGCAAACCGCAGGAGGTGGGTAATGATGGTGGAGGTGGTGGTTTTGCCATGTGTTCCGGCTACGGCAATGGTCCGGAAGTGGCCCGAGATCAGCCCGAGTACCTCGGCACGCTTCATCACGGGTGTGTTGGTCCCGAGGAGGTAGTTGAACTCTTTGTGATCTTTCGGAACGGCAGGTGTATATATTACCAGCTCGGGTTTTCCCGGGATCAGTGAAATGTCGTCCTCAAAGTGAATATTTATCCCATCCGCAATAAGCTGATCAGTAAGTGGTGTCGGTGTGCGGTCATAGCCTGAAACCTTTACACCGCGCAGTGCGAAGAACCTGGCGAGGGCGCTCATTCCGATGCCTCCGATGCCCAGAAAATATACCGATTTCAGCGTTCGTATGTCCATTTCTATCTCTCCTTTCCGTTCTCCGGCGTTAGTCTGAGAACTTCCTCAGCAATCTTATCTGCAGCATCCGTTATAGCCATTGCCCTGATATTCCGGCTGAGTTCGGCCATCTGAACTTCGTTGTCGAAGGCCGACCTGACGGTAAAATAGAGCTGTGCCGGCGCATCGGTGTCCTTAACAAGCAGGGCCGCCTTTTTAGCAAGGAGGGCTTCTGCATTGCGGTTCTGATGATCCTCGGCGACATTTGGCGAGGGTACCAGGATGACGGGTTTTCCCACCACACACAGTTCTGAGATGGCAATGGCTCCGGCCCTTGAAACAACCAGGTCGGCTGCGGCATAAGCCAGGTCCATGCGATCGATGAAAGGGTAAACATGAACCTCCGGGTGGTTCTTTGCCGAAAAATCCTTCATAACCTCATCGTAGTAATACTTCCCGGTTTGCCAGATCACCTGAACGCTCTCCTTGTCCAACCCGTTCGTGATGCATTGCTTTACACTTGTATTTATGGTTCCCGCACCACCGCTGCCACCCATCACAAGGAGGGTTTTCCGGCCCGGCTGGAGGTTGAACCAGTCCATGGCTTCCTGCTCCCTGCCTTCAAGGTCGACAAGGTCCTGCCGCACCGGGTTGCCGGTGAGGATAATTTTTTCCGGCGGAAAGAACTTCTCCATCCCATCATAGGCGACGCAGATGGTTTTCACCTTTGATGCCAGGAGCCGGTTCGTAACTCCCGGGAATGAGTTCTGCTCCTGGATCAGGGCTGGGATGCCTTTCATGGCGGCCATCCTGAGGGTGGGACCGCTGGCATACCCGCCTACACCCACAACCACATCGGGTTTGAATCGGGTAAGGATCGACCGGGCTTTCAGCAGACTTCCTGCCAGTTTAAAGGGGAAAGAGATGTTTTTCAGGGTGAGCCGGCGAACAAAACCGCTGACCGAAAGACCTTCGATCGGGTATCCCGCGGCCGGAACCTTCTCCATCTCCAGGCGGCCTTTTGCGCCGATGAAGAGAATGTCGATATCCTTAACCTGCTTCTTCAGTGCATTGGCAATGGCAATTGCCGGGAAAACATGCCCGCCGGTTCCTCCTCCGCTGATGATTACCTTTACCATACCTATACTGCAGGGACTACAGAGTTAATAATTCCTTTTTCGGCGAGAATATCCACCTCAGTACCGTTTTCGGTCTCTATCTCAATCCTCCGGCTTACACTGAGGATGATGCCGAGCGAAATGCTTGTGAACCATATCGAGGTCCCGCCCATACTTACCAGCGGAAGTGTTTGCCCGGTAACCGGAAAAAGGTTCACCGCAACTGCCATGTTTATCAGCGCCTGGAATACCAGGCTGAACCCGATCCCAAGCGAGAGCAGGGCCCCGAAATTTCCCTGGCAACGGCTGGCAATGCGGATCACACGGAAAAACAGGATCAGGTACAGCAGCAGCACAAAACCGCCTCCCACCAGTCCGTACTCTTCAATGATGATGGCAAATATGAAGTCTGAATAGGGGTGAGGCAGGAAATTCCGCTGGGTGCTTTTTCCCGGCGATTTGCCGAGAATTCCTCCCGAAACGATGGCAATCTTAGCCTGGTCGACCTGGTACGTGGCGTCGGGTTCGGCCTCATCCTTGTTGATGAAATGGTCGATGCGCGCTACCCATGTTGTACCTCGCGGGAAAAGGGTGGGGAATGTTTTCGACAGGGCAAATATCAGTACGATGCCCAGGATGCCAAGCGCGACGAGTGAGAGCATGTATTTGAGGCTGATTCTGCCGATGAACATCAGCACCATGCAGGTTACGAAAAGGATGGCAGCGGTAGAAAAATTTGCCGGCAGAATAAGCAGGGTCACCATTACTACAGGGATAATCACCGGGAGAAATCCCTTCCTGAAATCCTGCACCAGCTCCTGCTTTTTACTCAGAATCCGGGCAAGGTACATGATCAGGAAGAGCTTGGCCACATCGGAACTCTGGAAAGTGAGGTTCACAATAGGAACGGTTAACCATCTGTTGGCTTCGTTGAGGTTGGTTCCCGAAACGAGGGTCACAAACAGCAGGGGAAAGGTAATCCACAACCCGATTTGCGATATGCGTGAGTAGTAGGTGTATTTTACCAGGTGGGTGATGTACATCAGCCCCAGCCCGAAACCGAGAATTAACAGGTGCTTGAAGAGGTAATATTCAGTGTTCCCGTGCTGCTTTTTATAGGCCAGCGTGCCGGTTGAACTGTAAACAGCCAGAAGAGAAAAAATGCACAGGATGAAAACGACGATCCAGATCACCTTATCCCCTTTGATATTTTTTGCGAACTGCGGCATGGAGTTAAACGGTTACAGATTTTTTACCGACTTGCGGAACGCCTTTCCACGCTCCTCGTAATTTTCAAACAGGTCGAAGCTGGCACAGGCCGGCGACAACAGAACCACATCCCCTTTGGTGCCCATATAGTAGGCCGCCTGAACTGCCTCCTCCATAGTCAGAGCATCTGTCATAGGGATCTCCAGTTCGTCGAAAGCCTCATGAATCCGGCGGTTGTCGAGCCCCAGGCATACGATCCCCTTCACGGAGGTGCGCACGATATGGCGCAGTATGCTGTAGTCGTTGCCGCTTTCCACGCCACCCATAATCCAGACTACAGGCCGGTTCATGCTCTCGAGAGCGAACCAGGTTGCATTGATGTTCGACGACTTCGAATCGTTCATGAACTCCATGCCGTGGATAATGGCTACACTCTCCATCCGGTGCTCAACCTGCTGGAAGTCGGAGAAACTCTCCTTGATAAACTCCTTGCGGATCTCGCGGATCTTCGGGCCAATGGAGGCCGCCAGTGAATCGTACACCGTTGCGTGTCCCTGTTTTGCTAATGCTTCTAATGTCATGGGTTACCTTAGTTTTAACGTTACTATTGTCAACACCGCCAGCATGATGCCGACAATTAAAAACCTGAGAACGATCTTCGATTCGTGATATCCGAGTTTCTGAAAGTGGTGATGGAGCGGCGACATTTTAAATATCCTTCTGCCCACCCCGGATTGCCGTTTGGTGTATTTAAACCAGCTTACCTGAAGCACCACCGACAGGTTTTCAGCCAGGAAAATGCCGCAGAAAATGGGGATCATGATCTCTTTGCGGATCATAATTGCGAACACAGCAATAACACCCCCCAGGGCAAGACTTCCCGTATCACCCATGAAAACCTGGGCAGGATAGGAGTTATACCATAAAAACCCGATGCATGCCCCGATAAACGCTGAAATGTAAATGGTAAGCTCACCGGTATTGGGGATGTACATGATGTTGAGGTAGTTCGCAAAAATGATGTTACCCGAAACATAGGCCAGAACTCCCAGGGTCAGTCCTATGATCGCAGAAGTACCCGTCGCCAGACCGTCGAGTCCGTCGGTGAGGTTGGCTCCGTTGGATACCGCAATGATGATGAAGATGATAATGGGAATGAAAACCAGCCAAGTCCATTTTTTCGCTCCCTCACCCATCCATGAGATCAGGTGGCTGTAGTCAAATTCGTTGTTCTTGATAAACGGGATGGTGGTTTTGGTCGATTTCACAGGGGTCTTGGAGAATATCTTTGTTTTTTCCGAGGTGTTGGTGCCTTCCACGTTAAATACGTCGGTGGTGGGAACATAGGCAGCCTGGCGGATCCGTTCGCGGATCACAATCTTGTCGCTGAAATACATGGTGAAACCAACAATAAGCCCGAGTCCGATCTGTCCGAGAATTTTCAGTTTGCCCGGCAGCCCCTTCTTATCTTTCTTGAAGACTTTTATGTAATCGTCGAGAAATCCGATCAAGCCTAGCCATACCGTTGCAACCAGGACGAGTATAATATATATGTTGTGCAGTTTGGCAAAGAGGAGCGAAGGGACCAGGATCGCCGCCAGAATTATCAGTCCGCCCATGGTAGGAGTACCCTGTTTCGCCGACTGACCTTCGAGCCCCAGGTCGCGCACAGTTTCTCCAACCTGTTTTTTACGCAGGAAGTTAATCAGCCTTTTGCCGATGATCATCGAGATGAAGAGTGAAGTGATAAGGGCAAGTGCCGCCCGGAAGGAGATGTACTGAAATACTCCTGCTCCCGGGAAGTTGAAGGCTGAGTGCAGCCAGGTGAAAAGATAGTACAACATAGGCTTACTGATTAACCATGTTATCGTTACTGAAAATCTCCTGCAACACCTCTTTGTCGTCGAAATGGTGTTTCACCCCTTTAACCTCCTGGTAGTTCTCGTGACCTTTTCCGGCCACCAGGAGAATGTCGCCCGGCCGGGCAAGAGCGTATGCGGTTTTAATCGCTTCAAGCCGGTTCTCAATGACAAGTACCTTCTTCGAATGGTGTGGCTCAACTCCCTTCTGCATGTCGGCCAGAATGGATTCCGGCTCTTCGTTGCGAGGGTTGTCGGAGGTGAGGATTACCCGGTCGCTGAAAGTGCAGGCAATCCGTGCCATTACCGGCCGTTTTGCAGCGTCGCGGTTGCCGCCGGCGCCAACTACTGTGATCAGTTGTTCGTTGTGACCGCGGATGGCGTTGATCGTATCGAGTACATTCTGCAATGCATCCGGCGTGTGGGCATAATCGACGATGGCAGTGATACCGTTGCCGGCACGCAGGTAATTGAACCTTCCCTCAACCGGTTCCATCCGGCTCAGCAGGGTGAGGACTTCGGTCTTGTCCTGACCCAGCAGCATCGCTGTTCCGTAAACCAGCAACAGGTTGCTGGCATTGAAAGCGCCGATCAGCCTGAACCAAACTTCATTTCCATCGATGCTTAGATGAAGACCCCCGAACTGGTTCTCAATGATCTTGCACCGGAAATCAGCCATCGCCTGCAAACTGAAGGTATACTTCCAGGCCTTTGTATTCTGAAGCATTACTGCACCGTTCCGGTCGTCTTTGTTTACCAGGGCAAAGGCATCATCGGGCAGAAGATCAAAAAAGCCCTTCTTCGCTTTCAGGTAGGCATCAAAGGTTTTATGATAATCGAGATGATCGTGCGTGAGATTGGTAAATACCCCGCCACGGAAGGTTAGTCCGGCAATGCGCTGCTGAACCACGGCGTGTGATGAAACCTCCATGAAGCAGTATTCGCAACCCTCTTTCACCATCCTGCTCAGAATCTCATTGATTTGCAGCGGGTCGGGTGTGGTGTGTGTCGAAGCCGTCACCGTTTCGTTCACCATATTCCGGATCGTGGAGATCAAACCTGTCCCGAAGCCAAGATCCCTGAAAAGACGGTGCAACAGGGTTACACTCGTGGTTTTGCCATTTGTGCCGGTGACACCGACAAGGTTAAGTTTTGATGACGGATTGCCGTAGAAATCTGAAGCGATGAACCCGAGGGCTTTGTTGCTGTCGCCCACGCCGATATAGCAAACCCGCTCATTCAGCTTTTCTGGCAATACTTCGCACACAACGGCTACCGCACCCTTTTCAATGGCTGTTCCGATGAAGTCGTGTCCGTCGGAAGCAGTGCCACGAACGGCAATGAACAGGCTGCCTTCGACTACGTTGCGTGAGTCGAAATGGAGGGCCTCAATGGCGATGTCGGTATTCCCGGTCATCACCTCGGCTTCTGCCCGGTGTAGTATGTCGCGGAGCCGTTTCATACCTCTGTTTTGATTTTTTCCCGTTTAACCTCAAGATCGATAACCACCGGCGATCCTCTGCCGATCGCATACCCTGGGGCGATCGACTGTCGCACCACCGTTCCTTTCCCGTTTACAAAAACCTTCAGCCCCTGCTGTTCGAGGAGGAAGAGGGCATCCTTGAGCCCCATGCCGGTAACATCGGGCATGGATCCCTTCGATACAGGTTGTGCTACAAGCACGACTTTGCCTCCGTCGGAAACGGGGCGGGCCCAGGGTGCCGGAGAACCAGACTGCCTGGAGCCCAAACCAAGGGATGCAAAAGCCACATTTATGTCGTTTGAATTGCCCGCATGGGCAAAGGGTGGTATTGCTGCGCCGGTGTCGTGAGGCAGCGGAACCATGATATCGGGACGAATGGCGTAAAGCCGGTCGGATAGTTCACGGAACACTGGCGCTGCCACCGCCCCTCCGTAGTATTTACCTTTTCTCGGGTTCACAATCACCACGATGCAGCTGTATTTGGGGTTGTCGGCCGGGAAGTAGCCAACGAACGACCCTTTGTACTGAACCTGTTTGGTTCCCTGCCGGTAGCCCTTGTTGCCGGCAGCAATCTGTGCCGTACCTGTTTTACCGGCAATCTTGTAGTACGGCGATTTTATGCTGGCCCCGGTACCCTCTTCAACCACCCCTTCGAGCATCCTGCGGGCACTTTTAATGGTGGAAGGGGAGACGATCTGCGGGTTGATCACTACGGTATTGAACTGCTGAACCACCTGTCCGTTGTGCCTTATCTCCCTGACGAACAGTGGTTTTACCATGGCGCCGTTGTTGGCTACCGCATTGTATAATGTGAGGAGGTGGATCGGAGCGAGCGACAGTTCATAACCTATCGACATCCAGGGAATCGAAAGTGCCGACCAGAATTTGCTGGAGGTGTTCTTTATATATGGAAGACCTTCTCCTGCGATCTGAAGGTTAAGCGGACGGTTGATGCCGATTCTGTAGAGCCCGTCGATGAATTTCTGGGGCGTGGCGGCATAGGCGGCATGGATCATTTTGGAGGTTCCCACGTTCGATGATTTCTCGAATACCTGGAGTGCCGTGATGGTGCCCAACCCGTGGTGAGAATCCTCCATCTTCCTGCCCGAAAAAGTAGTGATCCCACCGGAGCAGTTGATGGGTGTTTCGAGCGTGATCTTCCCGTCGTCGAGGGCGACCAGGAACGATGCCAGTTTAAAGGTTGAACCTGTCTCCTGGCTTTCTCCGATGGCATAATTGAATATCTCGGCATATTTGCCGCTCTTGGTCAGGCCCAGGTTGGCCATCGCCCGGATGTAGCCGGTCTTCACCTCCATCAGGATCACGCAGCCATGGTCGGCACTGTCGGCGATGAGCTCCTTGCGAAGGGCACTCTCGGCAAGATCCTGCAGGTTCACATCGAGGGTGGTTACCACATCGTCGCCATTCTGGGGATCCACCTGGTTTTCGGAACCTACTGGCATCCATGCGCTTCCGCCCACACGCCGCATCACCCGCTGCCCGTTTGTGCCCTGAAGATTTTTCGTGAAAAAGCCTTCAAGTCCTACGAATACTTTTTTATCACCTTCGCCGCTTTCGTATCCCACTATCCTGCGTGCCAGCGATTTATAGGGAAGCTCCCGTTCATACTGGGGTATTACGATCAGGCCACCTTTGTATTTGCCCCGTTTGAAGATCGGGAAGGTGCGCATCTGTTTCAGCTGGGGATAGGTAACATCCCGGCGGATGAGGAGGTACCGGTCGTGATTGCGGCGTCCGTCCCAGAGAATGTCTTTGTATTCGGAGGGAGAATGGTCTTTATACAGAGCGGAAAGGCAGATGGCAAGTGAGTCAACATTTCTGCTGAAGACTTTATCCGTGATCGAGTCGGTCATCACATCCATGCGCACCTCAAAGATGGGTACCGAGACTGCCAGAAGGGTTCCGTCGTCGGCAAGGATATTTCCCCTGATGGCATCCATCTCAAACACCCTGATCTCCTGTTTTTTGGCCATTTCCAGGAGTTCCGTCTTTTCGAACTGCTGAATGTAGACCACACGGGCAATAATGGAAAGCCCGAAGAGGAGAACCACCAGGTAAACAAGGTAAACGCGTACAAGTATGTCTTTCCTTATCTCTTTTACCATCTGTTATTCCGCAGGTTTTGAATGTTCACCATCGTATAATATTTTATAGGGAGGAAGCACGCTCTCCTTTAAGCCCAGCAATACTGCCCTTTTCGAGATCTCCGACTGGCGCCCCATAAACATCAGTGCCGATTTTGTTGTTATATACTGATACCTCAGCTCCTTCAGCTCGCTCTTTGTCTGTTCAATGTCCTTAAACTTTTTCTCCGTATAGTAGGTGTTCCCGATATAGATCATGGCAAGCAGGGCGACATAAAAAACATAAGGGATGTTGCTGGTCACCTGGTCCCTCGAGAGGTAGTCACCGCCCAGGAATTCCTTGACAGCCTTCTGGCTTTTCCGCTGCATGTTCATATCTTCTCTGCTATTCGTAACCTTGCACTCCGTGATCGGCTGTTCTCCTCCACCTCTTCTGCGCCGGCAACAATGGCTTTCCGGGTAATTACCTTGAACGGGGAGAGCAGATTGCCGTAAAAATCTTTGTCCGCTTCACCTTCAAATTTTCCCGACCGGAAGAAATTCTTTACCAGTTTGTCCTCCAGCGAATGATAAGCGATGACTACAAGCCTTCCTCCGGGCTTCAGCACATCGGCTGACTGTTTCAGGAACTCTTCGAGGGCTTCAAGTTCCTGGTTCACCTCGATGCGCAGGGCCTGGAAAACCTGGGCCAGATATTTGTTCTCCTTGCCTCGTTCGGCGCAGGTATTGGCCACAGCTTTGAGGTCGGCCGTTGTTTCGATCTTCTTTATTTTACGCTGCTCTGCTATACGCGATGCCAGCTTCCTCGAGTTGCGGATCTCTCCGTATTTGCTGAAGACAGCCGTAAGCTCCTCTTCGCTGTAGTGGTTCACCACCTCTTTTGCCGACCCTTTTTTTCGCTGGTCCATCCGCATGTCGAGAACGCCATCGAAACGGGTTGAAAAACCCCTTTCAGGCCGGTCGATCTGGTGGGAGGAGATGCCGAGGTCGGCCAGTATCCCGTCGACGGGAACAACACGGTGCAGTTTCAGGAAGTTCCGCATGAAACGGAAGTTGGTGTTCACCATGATAAACCTGGGGTCGTCGATGCGGTTGAGAACTGCCTCTTCATCCTGGTCGAAGCAAACCAGCTTGCCCTCCTCCATCTTTTCGAGGATGGCCTTCGCGTGTCCGCCGCCGCCGAAGGTAGCGTCGACGTAGACGCCGCCCGGCCGGATGGCCAGACCTTCAATGCTTTCGCGCAGCAGGACACTCCTATGGTACATCATCTATGGCTTCGCTTCTTTCCTGTTTTCCCATTACTTTTTCTGCCAGCTGGGCGAAATCCTCCGGCTCGCCTCCGAGTAACTGCTGGTAGGTGCTCTTATTCCAGACTTCGATACGGTCGGAATAGGCAAATAAAATGATCTCCTTGTCGATGCCGGCAAATCCCAGCAGCGACTTCGGCAACAGCAACCGGTTCTGGCTGTCGAGCGACAGTTCGGTAGCGCCATTGTAGAAGAAGCGCACAAACTTGCGGTTGTCACGCACAAAGAGGTTTAGCTTGTCGATGCTGGCCGTCGTCTCCTTCCATACATTCATGGGGTAGAGCACCAGGCAGCCTTCGAACCCGCGGTTGATCACAAACCTGTCCTGGGCCTCCTGGCTGATCTGCTTTTTCAGCGCCGACGGAAGGATAACACGGCTTTTGTCATCAACCCTGCATTCATATTCACCGATCAGATTCGTCTTCGACACAGATTTTTATTTTCGAGTGTAAATATAGACAAAAAACTCCACTTTCCTCCACAATGCTCCACTTGTTAATAACTTTTTATCAACTTAATGTGGGATGTGGGATGTGGGATGTGGGATGTGGGATGTGGGATGTGGGATGTGCGATGTGGGATGTG
>CAYHCQ010000126.1:0-10131 GCA_964355115.1 uncultured Prolixibacteraceae bacterium
GTATTTTCTGACTTTATCGTAACGGCATACCGTGTAGTAGAGCGTATTGTTGTCGGCAGTGAGGGTGGCCCCGCCTTCATTGTCGTTGATGTTGAAGGGTTCTGGCATCTCCTCCCCGGCCGAATAGGTTCCGTCGGTGTTCAGCATACTATACATGAATTTCTCCTTCATCTTTGGAGTCTGCACAAGACTGTTCCTGTCGGCCGGGATGTGCTTCTCCCGGGTAAAAAAGGCCATTTGGTTGTCGGGCGAGAGAATGGGCAGGTACTCATTCTCGGTAGTCGAAATTCCCTCCACCACCTTTGGAAGGAACGGCACGGGATTTTTGGTAAGCTCGGTATAAAATTTTGCATACCTGAGAAGTTCGGTCGCCCGGTTGTAATCTTCGTCCTTTTTGATCTTGTCCACATCCTTCAGGAAGGCATTCAGCTGAGGCACTGCAAGTTCGAAACTATCCTTACCGAAATAGATCTCAGCGAGGTAGTAGTTGGCGTACACATCGTAGCCCGGACAAAGTTCTACTACCCTCCGGAACTGTTTTTCTGCTTCGTTGAAATTCGATTCCGATTTTTTAAAGTTAATCAGCCCGAGCACATACATGGCATCAATGCAATCAGGCTCATCTTTGAGCACATTTTTCATAGCCACGCCGGCAAGGCTGTAGCTTCCTTTTTTGAAGAGTCCGATTCCATCCTGGTAGACCTTTTCGGTTTTCTTGTCAAGGATAACTTTACAGGGATCCTGTGCCTTGATGGGATGAAGCTGGAGCAGGAAGACAGATAGGGAAATCAACAGGAACACACGGGGCATAGGAGACATGATGCCAATTTTTCTCAAAGGTATAAGGATTTGTGATAGCTACCTTCTATAATCTGCAAACAACAAGGCCAGACACTCATGAAGGTTCAGTTACCAATGGTTTCATCTCATGAGAATGATGATGGGGGTTAAGACATTATTTAGATTAATTCTTTATAATGGAAATGTTCATTATATTTGCAGGATATTTAAGCAAATATGATGCTTCGCATTTTTTCACTGGTGCTTTCAACATATTTTATCCAAAAT
This sequence comes from uncultured Prolixibacteraceae bacterium, assembly GCA_964355115.1. Lineage (GTDB taxonomy): Bacteria > Bacteroidota > Bacteroidia > Bacteroidales > FEN-979 > JANXZO01. The sequence continues at coordinate 1,069 of CAYHCQ010000126.1, forward strand.
TGAGATTCCTTCACTTTTGTTTTAAAACCATGAAAATGAAAAATATCTTGTTACTGTTATTTATCGTCTCTGGTCTGACAGCATTTTCGCAAAACCAGATTGCGCTGCCTGATACCCTTGGCGGAGGAACGGTTAGTTTGACGATGCATTCTGATAGTGTATCTTTTCTGTCAGGCCGGAAAACACCAACTTATGGGTTCAATCAATACCCTTATCTTGGTCCAACGTTGATACTAAAAAAAGGTCAGCAGGTAAGCATCACAGTTCACAATCAGATCGACGATACAACGGCCATCCATTGGCATGGCCTGCATGTCGGACCAAGAAATGACGGTGGAACACACCTGTTTATTTTATCTGGTCAAAGCTGGAATCCACAATTTACAGTGCTTGACAAAGCATCAACCTACTGGTATCATCCTCACCTTCACCGCAAAACTGCGAAGCAGGCCCTCTGGGGGGCTGTCGGTTTTATCATCGTCAGGGATTCAATGGAATCAACGTTAAACCTTCCGCGTCATTATGGTATAGATGATTTCCCAATTGCCGTGCAGAGCATGCAGTTCGATGGTATAAACCAGATCATGCCAAGGGGGATGCAGGACAGTATATTAATGGTGAATGGCACCCTTGATCCGTTCGTAAATCTTCCTGCCCAGGTGGTCAGATTGAGACTGTTAAATGCCGGAGGAGAACGAACATTCAATTTCGGATTTACCGGCAATAAATCATTTTATATGATCGGAAGTGACGGAGGCCTTTTGCCGGCGCCCATATTATCGACACGAATAAGACTGTCACCCGGCGAAAGAGCAGAAATATTGCTTGATTTAAACGGGTTAATCGGCCAGAATCTCTACCTGATGAGTTATGCATCTGAATTGCCTATGGGTGTGCAAGGTGGACCGACAATGCCAATGCCACCCGGCAGTCCACCGATGGACAGTCCCCTAAATGGGATAGATTTTAATATCCTGAAAATTTCAGTAACCCCTGCAACCTCCAACCCGGTTATTACAATTCCCGTGACACTGGTTCCGGGAACACCTATATTAGAATCTCAGGCCAATACTACCCGAACGATAACCATGACAGCAGAAAGCATGATGTCTATGGATGGTCCTTTCTTTCTGAATGGGAAACTCTTTGACATGGAACGGATAGATTACGAAGTACCGCTGAACAACACTGAAATTTGGGTCTTGCAGAATCAGACCATGGTTGCGCATCCTATACACATTCACGATGTGCAGTTTTATATACTTGACCGGGACGGGAATCCAGTTCCTCCGGCTGAATTGGGAAGAAAAGACGTTGTCCTTGTTTTACCGAATGAAACTGTGAGGTTTATTACAAAGTTTGAAGACTTCAGTGATTCAATCGTGCCATATGTGTTTCACTGCCACATCCTGATGCATGAGGATGATGGCATGATGGGACAATTCCTTGTTCTCAAAGGTGCAACAGGAATAGATACCCAATCATCCGAGCTGATAGCCCCCGTTGTATATCCCAATCCTGCTGATGATCGGGTGAACATCGATTTCAATCAGCATGTTACGGGAGACGTTTCAATTTATAATTTCTATGGTCAGACCATGCTTACATCAAGCGTACTGAATAAATCCTTTGTAGCGATAGATGTAAAGGATCTGACGACGGGCATCTATTTTATCAACTTCAAATCACCCGGAATGAGGGCGATGAATCGTTTTATAATATCAAGATAATTAAGATGGTATGGCTAATTGTCATTTATTTTTTTGGCCTATCGCAAGTTTTTTCGGTTTTATTTGTCTAACTTTATGAGAGCAGTTCAGATTTGTGAATAATATTATCAGAACACGCCCGTTATTTCCTATGTAATGTCCTTAATCAGGAGCATGTTAAAAAGAGCCGGACATATTTTAATCATCTTTTTATTGCTTTTCGGTACAACCGGAATGACGATAACGAAGCATTATTGTGGCAAGATACTTGTTCATACTGAAATCTATACGACACCCGACAACTGCTGCCAGGGGAACTGCCCCGGTTGCCACAATGAAAAGATCAGCCTCCGTATTACTGATCAGTTTGAATCCACACAAGTTCATTCAGACTTCAAGGCAGGCTTTCAAACCTTATTGGAACAAATCTCATTACCTGCTTTACTGGCATTTTCGAATTCGCCTGAATTAAACCTGATGAATGATGGACCAGGAGGACTTCGAAACAATCCCTTCACCTCAAAACCAATCTATGCAGGACTATCTTCTCCGTTCCTGCAGGTTTTTCTTTTCTGAAAATCTATTTCTTTATTTTTCCAAGGATATGCCTGAATTAGTGGCATTCCCTTGCTTTTGATGTTGGTATAAACGTCGCAAACCTATTCATTTTTTATCCACAATTTAAATTTATCCAAAATGAGAACAATTGCAGTAATCGCCGTTGGAGCCATCATGATGTTGGCGGCAGGTTGTAATAAAAGTACAACAACTCCTGACCAGAATGCAGAAAACCTGAAGGCAACAGAAACGTTGCTGAATAAGGATTATTCACAAGCACAACAGTACCAGAATTTGTTGGTTGAACGCCATAAAACGCCAGGAATGACCATGATGGATTCGACCTGCAAAATGTACGACAGCTTATATCATATGCCGGACACCTCTTTTGCCATGCATTTCCAGACCTATTGCAAAGACATGATGAAGATGAACGGAATGGGATCCAATGGTATGATGGGCGGTTCTGGTGGCATGATGGGCGGTTCCGGAGGAATGATGTGCAATATGGACAGCATGATGGTTGCGATGGGAAACATGATGAACATGACCACTATGAAAATGGACAGCATGATGTTGCTTCATATGAAAAACTGCCCGGCCATGGGAACCATGTCGGCCAATATGCAAAGCATTGTTGATAACATGCAGGCAATGAGAAAAGAACATGCGAAGTTGCATCTCAATTAATATCATAGTATATGAAACCAGGGAAATTGATTTTCAGTCTGATTGCAGTAATGATGATTTTACCAGGCAAAGCTCAAATAACCCTTGATATTGATGATTTGCCGCAACCAGGTAATGTTCAGATAAGCGTCAAGGTTGACAGCGCTCAGGGAGTAAACCTTTTGCCAGGTCTATCTGGCGCCAATATAACCTGGGACTTCAGTATGCTTAACCCATGTTGTGGAAATCTTCAGGCCTCCCAGGACACTGTTGACTGGATCGACCATCTTGCCACACCCAATGCAAGTTATTTCCCCCTTGCAAATATTGCGCGTAAAGAGAGATGTTACACTTATCATTCCCATGTTACCCACACTGAAATAACACTGTGCTATTATGATCATTACATCCGGGATAATGGCGGGCTTTCCAAGTATGGTCTTGAGGATCCGACCAACATAATTCTTGGCTCGAACCTGACTGTTTTTCCACTTTTGGCCTTTGGCGATTCAACGGAAAATGTAGCCAAAATCAATATTCCTGTTTCTGATGATACGTTGAGAGTGTATCATATTATAAGCAAATCTGTTGCCGATGGGTGGGGTACAATCATAACACCCGATACAACAGCGCAGGTAATTCGTCTAAAAACCACAGAAAAAGTGTATGATACTTTGTACGTGAATGGGGTGTATGCCGATGTTCATGTTTATCCGGACAACTATTATTACAGGTGGTATGCAAAAAGTACTGGATTCCCGATCCTGCAGATCAACAAGGGTTTTCAGAATCAAGAACCCCCTTATTTTCAGCAAGTCCAATATTATGCTAAAAACATTTCAGCTTTGGGAATCACTGAAAACAATCCAGCCGAGGGCTTTCATGTTTTTCCAAATCCGTTTTCTTCGGTCGTAACACTGCAACTTGATGCCGGGCGTAATTTAGTGTCTGTTTCTCTTTATAATTCTATAGGGAAAAGAGTTCAGGTTTCCGAAAAAATTATTGATAATAAGATAATTATCAACGGAGAGAAACTCCCTTCAGGTATTTATTTTTATACTATCGTTCTGAATAACAATGATTCCTTTGGTGGAACTTTGGTAAAGCACTAACTTAGCTGAAAATGAGCGTTAAAATGGTGAAATGGATCATGTTTTTTTAAAAAAAACCTATGTTTTTTAACCGACTTGTCAAATATTTTCTGGATAACCGGCTGATCACATTCATGTTTCTGATCGCCTTTATTGTCGGTGGGATTGTATTTGCACCGTTTAACTGGCAAGCCGGGTTTATTCCACGCGATCCGGTACCGGTGGATGCAATTCCTGACATCGGTGACAACCAGCAAATTGTTGCCACGGAATGGATGGGCCGATCTCCCAAAGATATCCAGGACCAGGTGACCTATCCATTAACCACTGCCTTATTGGGAATTCCCGGGGTGAGTACGGTTCGAAGCACCTCCATGTTTGGCATGTCGTTTATCTACATCATTTTTAAAGATAAAGTAGAATTCTATTGGAGTCGCTCACGCATCCTGGAAAAGCTTAACTCCCTGCCTTCCGGAACCTTACCTGCTGGTGTACAACCTGCATTGGGGCCTGATGCAACGGCACTGGGTCAGATTTTCTGGTACACACTTGAAGGAAGGGATCCTAAAACCGGGAAACCAAACGGCGGATGGGATCCTGCGGAATTGCGCACGATCCAGGACTTCTATGTGAAATATGGCCTGGCAACTGCCGAAGGGGTTTCGGAAGTGGCATCGGTGGGTGGTTTTATCAAAGAGTACCAGGTCGATCTTAACCCGGAAGCATTAAAAGCATTCAGCGTATCTGTGATGGATGTGATGAATGCCGTTCGTAAAAGCAACCTCGACATCGGTGCTGAAACCATCGAATTGAACAATGTCGAGTATATCATCAGGGGACTTGGTTACATAAAGAACCTGGATGATCTTGAAAATTCTGTGGTTGCAGTCAGAAACAACGTCCCGGTCAGAATTAAAGATATTGGCCATACTACCTTCGGACCGGCAACCCGGCGAGGTGGACTTGACAAAGCCGGGTCAGAAGCAGTCGGGGCGGTTGTTGTTGCCCGTTATGGATCCAATCCGATGGAAGTTATCGGTAATGTGAAGGAGAAGTTAAAGGAACTTGAAGCCGGGTTACCGCAAAAAACCTTACCGGATGGCAGCATCTCCAAGGTGAGCATTGTCCCATTCTACGACCGCACGGGTTTGATCAAGGAGACAATAGGTACTCTTGAATATGCCTTGTCGCATGAAATCCTGATCAGCATTATTGTTATCATTATTCTTGTAATGAACCTGCGGGCTTCATTTATTGTCGCCGGCTTATTGCCCCTGGGAGTATTGATGACCTTTATCCTGATGCGCTTCTTCGGGGTTGATGCGAACATTGTGGCTCTTTCAGGGATTGCAATTGCAATTGGAGTTATGGTTGACATTGGCATTGTGGATGTTGAGAACATCCTTCGACACCTGGAGATGCCTGAGAACAAAGGGATACGGGGAAAGAAATTGCTGGATGTTATTTACCAGGCTACCACCGAAGTCAGGGCTGCTGTGGTTACTTCGATTGCCACTACGATTGTTAGTTTCCTGCCGGTGTTCGCCATGGAAGCTGCAGAAGGAAAGCTATTCCGGCCACTGGCCTTTACCAAAACGTTTGCCCTTCTGTCGGCCTTTCTTCTTGGCATCATCGTATTGCCAACCCTCGTGCATATCTTCTTTAATATCCGGTTTGACAAAAAGAAAATTCGGACCTTCTGGAATGGCACATTGATCCTCGCTGGCATTGCGTTCCTGATTTTCTGGAACACATGGCCAGCTTTGGCATTGGTGGCTATTGGCATCAACAATTTATTAGATTACCGCTGGCCGGAAAAACGAATAGAATTTCCAAACTACATCAACATTGCCATCACTGTAATAGTGGCAGTATGGTACCTTTCAATCGAATGGTTGCCATTGGGCGCTCACAACAGTTCTGTTGTCAACTTCATTTTTGTGGCTGGTATCGTGGCTGTCATTCTCGGTGCCCTGATGACCATGGTGCATTTTTATGAACCCATCCTTCGCTGGTGCCTGATCCATAAATGGAAATTCCTTATGCTTCCTGCTTTTACCTTGTTGTTCGGCATCCTGGCATGGCATGAAGAGGGCAAGGAATTTATGCCTTCGCTCAATGAAGGATCATACCTGCTGATGCCCACCAGTATGCCCCATTCAAGCATTGAAAAAAACCTTGAATATATCGAAACGCTTGATAAACGGCTTTCGGTCATTCCTGAAGTTGAAATTGCCGTCGGCAAATGGGGCCGGGTGAATTCGGCATTGGATCCCGCACCTGTTCAGATGTTCGAAAATACCATCAATTACCGGTCAGAATATATTCTTGATGAAAACGGTCATAGAATGCGGTTTAAAACGGACAGGGATGATAATTACCTGTTAAAGAACGGATCAAAGTACAATCCTCGAAAAGAGGCATTCAGGATTGTTCCTGCAGACAGTCTTATTCCGGACGAAAAAGGAGAATTTTTCCGTCAATGGCGTTCGCAGATTAAAAAACCAAACGATATCTGGAATGAGATCGTTAAGGTCACAAACATACCAGGGTTAACATCAGCACCCAAATTGCAACCCATTGAAACACGGCTGGTCATGCTCTCTACAGGGATGCGGGCCCCCATGGGACTGAAAGTCTATGGTCCGAACCTGGAATCAATCGAACAGGCAGGTATGATGTTTGAGAAGGCGCTGAAAGAGGTTCCGTCGGTAAAAGCTACCTCTGTTTTCTACGACCGTGCAGTTGGTGCACCCTATCTTGAAATTAAGTTGAACCGTGAAGCGATGGCCCGATACGGGATGTCTATCAGCGACGTTCAGGAAATTCTGCAGGTAGCTGTTGGAGGCATGTCGCTCAGCAACTCAGTGGAAGGACGTGAACGGTTCCCGATCCGGGTCCGTTATGCCCGCGAACTGAGAGACAACCCGGACGATATCAAACGCATCCTGATCCCTGTCATGAGTGGCGTTCAGGTCCCACTTGGCGAAATTGCCGACATCGACTACACAAGGGGTGCACAAATGATCCGCAGCGAAAACACCTTCCTTGTGGGATATGTGATCTTTGATATGCAAGAAGGTAAAGCCGAAGTTGATGTGGTTGAGGATGCAGCAAAAATCATCCGGACTAAAATTGGCAACGGCAGTATAAAATTGGCGCCTGGTGTATCATACAAATTTGCCGGGAACTATGAACAGCAGATCAGGGCAACAAAAAGACTCTCCATAGTAATCCCCATCAGTCTGATCCTGATATTGCTGCTGTTATACTTCCAGTTCCGCACGGTGACTGCCTCCTTCATTCACTTTTCAGGGGTTTTTGTGGCTTTTGCCGGGGGTTTTATCATGTTATGGCTATATGGACAGGGTTGGTTTATGAACTTTTCTGTTGCCGGAATTAACCTGCGGGATATGTTCCAGATGCATACTATTAACCTGAGTGTCGCGGTATGGGTCGGTTTCATTGCCCTTTTCGGCATTGCCACCAATGACGGGGTAATTATGGGGACCTACATACACCAGGTATTTGAACAACGACACCCGACAACCGTCCACGAAGTTCGTGAGGCTGTTGTGGCTGCCGGGTTGAAACGTGTCCGCCCGGCCATGATGACGACTGCCGTTGCGGTGATTGCACTTTTACCTGTTTTAACATCAACCGGGAAGGGGGCTGATATCATGGTTCCCATGGCAATACCAACCTTTGGTGGTATGATCATCCAGGTGATGACCGTCTTTGTGGTCCCGATGTTCCAGGCGATGTGGAGAGAACGGGCGGTAATTCGTGCGAATAAAAATGCAATTCAAACAAGTAATATCCAATAGAGATGAAAATCACAGCTTATAAAAAAATATTGCTGGCTTTCATCGGGGTCTGTGGTTGGTTTGTTGCCAGCAGCCAGAAGCAACCGGACTCACTGTTGCAATACCTGGTAATATCTGCAAAGAATAATCCGACAGTACAGCAGAAGTTCTATGAGTATAAAGCCGCCTTGCAAAAAGTTCCACAGGTTGGAGCATTACCGGACCCAGAATTGAACGTGGGAGTATTCATTCAACCCATGGAGCTCGTAGACGGCAAACAGAACGCAGATATAAAATTGATGCAGATGTTTCCATGGTTCGGTACGCTGAAATACGCAAAGGATGAGATGAGCCTTATGGCCAAAGCCAAATACGAATCGTTCAGGGATGCCAAATTGCAGGTATTTTATGATGTGAAACGGAGCTGGTACGAGTTGCAGAAAGTTCAGCAGGATATTCAGATTTCGGACAAGAACCTTGAAATCCTGCATACGATTGAGCGGCTTACCCTGGTTAAATTTAAAGCCGCACCGGCAGGCGGTAACAGTAGTCCGGCTCAGTCATCTTCTGCCATGCAAAGCAACTCCATGGGTTCCTCTTCCGGTGGATCAGGATTGGCCGATTTATACAGGATTCAGATCGAAATCGGTGAACTTGAAAACAACATTGAACTGTTGAAAACCCAGCGAAACACAATCGTTGCACGTTTTAATACTTACCTGAACCGGCCTTCGGAATCACCTGTTCAACTCCCTGATCAGCTTATTCCCGATTCACTTGGCTTATCACTGCTTGCTGTGACAGACAGTATGCTTTCGCATAACCCCATGCTCGGAATGCTTCAATATGAGCAGCAATCGCTGGATGCACGACAAAAAATGGTTACCAAAATGGGTTATCCGATGATGGGATTAGGATTGAATTATTCGGTGATCAGTAAAAGTGCGATGTCCACTTCGTCGATGAATGGAAAGGATATGATCATGCCAATGGCAACGGTTACCTTGCCCATATACCGGAATAAGTACAATGCCATGAAAATCGAGGCTGAATTATTGAAATCTGCCAATAAGGAAAATTACCAGGCAACGGCAAACTCGTTGCAAACCAATTATTACGAAGCAGTTCAATTATTTAAAGACGGGCAACGCAGAGTGAAGTTATACGATAGTCAGAGTGATCTGGCCGGAAAGACACTGGACATCATGTTAAGAGGCTTTTCCACATCTG
>CAYHCQ010000127.1:0-10021 GCA_964355115.1 uncultured Prolixibacteraceae bacterium
ACGATCTCCTCCTGCCGTTCGTATTTCCAGTTGTCGAAGATGTAGACGCTCTTGCTGAAGTTCTCGCTCATGTAAGGCAACAGGGCCGTGAAGAAGGAGTCGCGGATCACCACGATGCGCGGGAGGGTGGTGTTGGGGTTGAGGCGCACCAATTCGTATTCGTCGGGGTAGCTGAAGCCCTTGGGTGAAGGGTAGCCGGCTTTTACACCGATGACGGATTCCGGATGAGTGATGCGGGTTTTCTGGAATGTTTCATGCAAAAATTCGTACAAGCCTATCATGGTGGCCAGATTGCCTCCTTTGCCACGCTCACTCACGATGCGAAAATCATTCTCCGTTAGGGGCTGGACTCTCGGAAAATCCTGCTGTATCCTGCTGGCAATAGACTTGTAAGCCCAATAGGCCCCGAGGGCGTTCCAGTGGTTGTCGGTGGGGTAGTAGATTAACCCTTTCTCTTTTGCCGCGATCATCGCGGGTTTCAGTTCAATGATCCGAAGGCTGGTATCCTTACGGAACCGGGCCAGGAGGATATCTGTCAGGGTGCCGGTTTTACTCCGGTGGCAGTAGGAGGGGAGGTTTTCGGGGTAGATCTCGCACTTCATCGGCGCGATGGCCAGGTAGAATGTAATCCCTCTTTCAGCGTACCATCGGCTTCGCAGCGACATTTCGTTGCTTATCGCCTCGAGGTAGCTTTCGGGGAGACTGTATTTCCCTTCATACACCTCGCGCTCTTTCCCGGCGGTATAGAGCCATCCGTTGAGCCCCAGGTCAACCTCGGCGGGCACCGGCGACTTGTGAAAGAAGAGATAGCTCACCAGGTAAGAGTTCCAGTGGATCAGCTCCCAGCGAAGCACGAAATGATCGTTGTAGAATTTTTCGTAGGCGGCCGGAAATCCGGAAAGTGTGGCGCAGGCCAGTTTCGGGCGCCTTGCAAGCATCCGGTTTTCGCTCTGGCTGATGAGAATCTCCTTCGACCGGCTGAAGAGGTCGTACAGCAAAGGAACCGCGATCCACAGGCAGAAGAGCAGGGAGAAAAGGACCGGGTATTTAAGTTTGCTGCTTTTCATCAGAACTGGAAATAGATAAACGGTGTATTGGTTTGCGAGATCATCCGCATGGTGGTGAGCATCAGGACAAGCAGCAATGCCACCATCGAGACGATCTCATAACCATGAACCCTGAAGTAGTTTTTTGCATTTCCTGCGGATGATGACCACGTCAGCCATCTGTCGAGGAGGTGACGGAATACAGGAGTGGATCCGAGGATGGCGACAGATCCCATCAGGATGAACTCCCAGTCAAAGAATTCAGTGAATTTTGACCAGTCGGCGGCTACTCCGTTAACTCCCGCCATCACGCCAAGGAAGCCGAATGCATGGGGCAGGGAAGTGGTGCGGAAAAATACCAGCGAGATGAGCATGAAGAGGATCACATAGATGTGCTGAAACGGTTTCCAGGTTCGTCCCAGCCACTTCCCGAATGGGGTGTGTTCAAGCGATAGCATGATGCCGTGCAGTGCCCCCCATACCACGAAATTCCAGGCGGCGCCGTGCCAGAAGCCGCACAACAGGAAGGTGATCATGGTAGCGTAGATATAGATGAGCTTGTCGACGCGGATTCCCAGGTAACGTTCGCGGGTGAGTTTTCGTGAAGTGCTGTAGGCGATGGGAAGGAAGAGGTAGTCGCGCAGCCAGGTGGAGAGGGTGATGTGCCACCGTTTCCAGAACTCCCGCACCGAGAGCGAAATGTAGGGGAAGTTGAAATTCTCGCTAAGTTCAAAACCCAGCATGCGGCCAAGTCCGATGGCCATATCGGTGTAGCCCGAGAAATCGTAGTAGATCTGCAGCATATAGCTGATGGCACCCAGCCAGGCGAGGGGGGTGCTGAGGTTGTCGGCCGGGTTGTTGATGATGTGGTCGGCTACATAGGCCAGCGGGGTGGAGATGATCACCTTCTTGAAAAGCCCCAGGGCAAATCGTTTTACCCCTGAAGAAAACTTCTCAAAGGATGTTGTCCGCTCCCTGATCTGTGCCTCGAGAAAACTGTAGCGGTCGATCGGGCCGGCGATGAGTTCCGGGAAGAGGCCGATATAGAGCGCCAGGCTGATGAAATTCCGCTGGGCAGGGCGCTCCTGCCGTTTTACCGCGATGAGGTAGCCAATGCCCTTGAATGTATAAAATGAGATGCCCAGAGGCAGGAGGATATTCCCCAGGCTCCACGACTGTGTTCCGAAAAGTTCAGTTACTGTGTTGACATTGTTCACTAAAAATAGGCTGTACCTGAAAACCACAAGCAATGCGAGGTTCAGCATAACCCCAACTGCAAACAACCGCTTCCTTCCCCGGGTGCTCTTTGCGTTGCCTATGGCCAGTCCAGCAATATAATTCAACACCATCGAACCCGCCAGCACCGCCAGGCCCCACACCCCGCCCCAGGCATAAAAGATCAGGCTGGCAATGAGCAACGTCAGGTTTTTAACCTGGCGGGGAACCATGAAAGAGACAAGCAGCGTAACCGGAAGAAAAAGGTACAGGAAAATCAGGGAGTTGAAAAGCATGCCTGCCGGGAGGATTTAGGAGGTAAAAATAGCACTTTTTATTACGTGACGCGTGACGGAAAAACGTGACGCGTGACACGTGACGCGTGACAGATATTCGCTATTTCGCCATTTATTTTTCTACCTTTACCTCCAACTAAATTAAACTCCATGAAAATCCTCGTTCTCGGTGCCGGTCTCGTTGGCGGTCCCATGGCCCTCGACCTGGCGAAAGAACCGAAATTCGAAGTCACCGTTGCCGACATCAGCCAGGATGCCCTGGATAAACTGGCACATAACCAGCAGCTATGCTCGTCCGCCCGTCCGCCCGTCCGCTTGTCCACCCTGCACTACGACCTCAACAATCCCGCCACCGTCACCGCCCTTGCCTCAGGCTTCGACATGGTGGTGAACGCCGTACCGGGTTTCATGGGTTTTCAAACGCTGAGGGCCATCATCGAAGCGGGAAAGAATGTCGTCGATATCGCATTTTTTATCGAGGATCCCTTTCAGCTGGATGAACTGGCAAAGCAGAAAGGTGTTACCGCCATCATGGACATCGGCGTGGCGCCCGGAATGTGTAATGTGCTCATCGGGTATGCGCATCATCTGCTTGATGAAACCGAACGGGTGGAGTATTATGTGGGCGGACTCCCGGAGATCCGTGAATGGCCTTATGAATACAAGGCAGTATTTTCGCCCATCGATGTGATCGAGGAGTACACCCGTCCGGCCCGGTATATCGAGAACGGCCACCTGATCGTCAAGCCTGCGCTCAGCGACCCCGAACTGATGAACTTCCCGGGAGTGGGAACCCTCGAGAGCTTCAATACCGACGGGCTCCGTTCGCTGGCACACACCATCAATTGTCCCAACATGAAAGAGAAGACCCTGCGTTATCCCGGCCACATCGAGAAAATGCGTGTGCTGCGGGAGACAGGTTTTTTCAGCTACGACCCCATTGATGTTAAGGGGCAACAGGTTCGCCCCATCGATCTGACGGCAAAACTCCTCTTCCCGAAATGGAAACTGAAGGAGGGGGAGGTCGACATCACCGTGATGAAGGTGATGGTGGAGGGTAAAAAGGATGGGAAGCAGGTACGCTACACCTGGGACCTCCTCGACAAATACGATCCCGAAACCCGCATCCACTCCATGGCACGCACAACAGGGTATACCGCCACGGTGGCCCTCCGCATGATCGCCGACGGGCTGTACACGCGCAAAGGGATCTCAGTACCTGAATTCATCGGGGAGCAGCCGGAATGCGTGGACTATATGCTCGCAGGACTGAAGGAGAGGGGGGTGGTATACAAGGAATGCACGAATGCACAAATGCACTGATGCACAAATGCACCTCTCAGAAAGATTTCAATGCCATAAATACAGGGTAAACTAAGCCGGCGATCAGGATCAGGGTGATGAAGGGACGGTTCAGGTTTTGCCATTTGTAATTCTTTTGAAGGATGGCTTGCATTCCATGATTAATCCCTGAGAAGGTGAGGAAAAAGAGGAAGGTGAAGAGGATGGTGAGTTCGGCCCTGATGCCCCAGTTGAGGAACCACACGAGGATGGCGATGACCGCGTACGAAAGCAGGGCGATCGCCGACTGACGCTGGTAATTTCCATCGGCGACATACCCTTTAGCCTCTGCAGCTTTTTTTCCGGCAAAAAGACCCTCCAGTCCCGAGATGCCCGCTATAGCCCCGATGATCAACGGGATCATGAAGTGCAACTGGGCCACAGGATCGTAAACCTCTCCAGCATAACCAATCCGGTTGCCGAAAAAAAAAGCCAGGCAAATAATGCCGATCCGAAGAAAATCAAGAAGATTTGAAAACATATCTGGTAAATTTAAATTTTTTCGCTATTTGGCTCCGCCGAACTCCGCTTCGCTCCGGTTCGCTATTTCGCTATTTCACCAATTTCACTGCCTCGCTATTTTTCTATTATATTTTCCACCGCTAAAATTCGTCAATAATTTTTACCCGGCAGAAAACAATATAAAAATACAAAATTTGTGCATTAATCACGTTTTTTGAACCGATCGTCAGTTGTTTAAGGTTTTCTCTTGTAATGATATCTTTGATCCTCCAAGCGGAAATGTTTTAATGCATGTATTATTAGTACATAATAATTTGTATTGTTAATACATATTATTTATTTTTGCAAAAAAAGACCATGCTGACTCTTGAATTATTGCAAAAGATAATCCTGGAAAGAGAAGGATTCCTGCGAAAAGAAAATCTAGTCAGCAGGGAAAATAAGCCTTCGCAAGGGAGTCAGCGTGTTTCGATCATTACCGGGGTGAGGCGATGTGGGAAATCGACAATGCTTAAGCAAATGTTTCAGCATGATGTCACCTCTCTTTTTATCAACTTTGAAGATCCTCGACTTGATGGTTTTGAGGTCGGGGATTTCTATAAGATTGAACAAATAGCCTCAGAAACGGGGAAATCACTTTTTATTTTTGATGAGATACAGAACATTCCTGAATGGGAAAGATACATCCGGTCAGCTCAGGACAGGGGTCTGAGGATCTACATTACCGGATCAAATGCAGCCATGCTGAGCCGTGAACTTGGAACCCGATTGACGGGTAGGTACCGGCCAACGGAGATATTTCCATTCAGCTATACTGAATTTCTTCTTTTTTGTGGTTTGACAGCAGGCCCAATGAGTTTCAAATCTTATCTGGATGAAGGTGGATTCCCGGAATTCCTGGCAGAAAAAGAGACAGAATATTTACGGACTCTTTTAAAGGATATTATTATCCGTGATATTTCCCTGCGCAGAAAGATCAGGAATGAACATGTTCTGATACGCTTGGCGACCTATCTGATGAGTAATACCGGTAAGGAATTCAGTTATAATAACATGACAAAAATGCTGGAGATAAAGTCAGTGCGGACAACCATCGACTTTTGTGACTTCCTCCATGAAAGTTACCTGTTCGATTTTATTCCAAGGTTTTCATTTTCAACAAGGCAACAGCAAAGTAACCCAAAGAAGGCTTATGCCGTTGATACTGGAGTTGCAAAAGCAAACAGCCTCACATTTAGTAAGGATGAGGGAAGGTTCCTTGAAAATGCTGCATATCTGCAGCTTCGCCGAAATTCGAAAAGGGTGGAGTACTATAAGGATGAGAATACAGAATGTGATTTTATTGTGAGAGAGGAGCTGAAGATTACAGAGGCTTTGCAGGTATGCTGGCACCTTGACGAAGAAAACGTGAAGAGAGAAGTCACGGGATTAAAGAACGCGATGAAAATAACGGGGGCCTCCAACGGATACATATTAACTTTCGACCAGGAGGATGAACTGGATAAAATTCCTCTCATCCCGGCATGGAAATGGATGACGCGATAATGAAAATTTCATAATTTTGATCTATATCACCAATACTATGACAAACCATCTCCCTTTTTTCCGATCCCTGCTGATCCTTGGAATGATCGCAGTTCTTCCCTCCATCGCATTCACCCAGGCCCTGGCCCAATGGCGGGGTGCCGAGCACAGGGGTATCTACCCTCAAACCAGCTCGCTGGACGTCTGGCCTGAAGGTGGCCCCAAACTGCTCTGGTCGACCGATAAGGTGGGCGACGGGTATGGCTCACCGGTCATCCTCGATGGCCGGCTCTATATTTGTGGTGCCATCGACTCCACTGCCTGTCTTTTTGTTTTTACCACGAATGGAAAACCGCTGGCACGGATTGCTTACGGGAAAGAGTGGATGGTGAACTATGTGGGTTGCCGCAATGCTCCCACGATTACGAAAGAGCACATTTACCTGAGCACCGGACTGGGCGACCTGGTATGCCTCGACCGCGAAACCTTTACCGAGAAGTGGCGTGTTGATGGCAGAAAGGGGTTTCACAATGTGCTTCCGCTCTTCGGTCATGCCGAATCCCCGGCTGTTGACGGAGATCTTGTCTTCTTCAACCCGGGGGGAAAAGATACCAATATGGTTGCCCTTAACCGTTTCACAGGAAAGATAGCCTGGGTTTGCAAAGGCGACGGCGAGCGGCCGGGGTACAACTCCCCGCTGATCATCCGTCTGACTTCACGTTCTGTCCTGGTGACCTTTTCCGCCTATTCACTCATGGGCATCGATACCCGTGATGGCAGGCTCCTCTGGACCCATCCGCAGGTGAATCTCCCGGTTGAGGAACACAGACCTGGCAACGGTGATACACACAGCAACACCGTGTGGTATGAAAACGGAGCCATATACTATATTGCCGGCGACGGGAATGGCGCAGTGAGGCTGATCCTTGAGCCCGACGGAAGCAGTATCAGGCAGGTTTGGCGCAACCCTTTCATCGACAATTATATGGGTGGATTCATCAAGCTGGGCAACACCCTATACAGCGGCAGTGACAGCAAGAAATCAATGTACAGTCTCGATATTACCACAGGACAGGTAACCGATACGCTTAAATGCGGAATAGGCACAATTATCTCTGATGGTAAATTGCTTTATTATTACAACCAGCGCGGGGAGATGAACCTGATTCGTCCGGGAGCAACAGGGATGGAACTGGTGAGTAAATTCAAGGTGACCGAGGGAACGAAGGAGCACTTTTCACACCCGGTGATCGATCATGGGGTGTTGTACCTGCGGCACGGAAAATCACTAATGGCCTGGGAGATCTAAAACTCATCGTCATTCACCACCGGCTTTTTCTTTTTTCCTTTGGCCGGCGCGATGGGGGCTGAGGAGCCTTCATCACAATTGAGATCCACATCGAGTGGCTTGGTCAGCGGATCGAATTCACGTTTGGTGATGCGTAAAGTCGGGTCAGCATATACCTTCTGCATGTAGAGACCCCAGATTGGCAAGGCCATGTTGGCGCCCTGCCCGAGGGTGATGGATCGGAAGTGTGCCGCGCGGTCCTCGCAGCCTGTCCACACGCCGGTCACAAGGTCGGGGGTAATTCCCATAAACCATCCGTCGCTCTGGTTCTGTGTGGTTCCGGTCTTCCCGGCAATCTCATTGTCGAGGCCGTATTTGTAACGCAGCCTTACACTGGTTCCGCCTTCCACAACGCCTTTCATAAGTTGAATCATCAGCCAGGCCGTCTCCTCGCTGATCGCCTCCTGCGATTTTGCGGTAAAATTCTGCAAAACATTGCCGTTCTTATCTTCAATGCGGGTGATGAAGATGGGTTCGATATAAATTCCTTTGTTGGCGAACACGCTCATGGCGCCCACCATCTCATAAAGGCTCAGATCGCATGAACCGAGAGCAATGGAGTAAACAGCCGGGATGTCGCTCGTTACCCCCATCTTGTGAGCCATCGCCACCACCGCCTTGGGGGAATATTTACGGATCAGCTGTCCGGAGACCCAGTTGTTGGAATTTGCCAGCGCCCACTTCAGGGTGACCTGCTGCCCGCGCCGGTCGTCGTTGGCATTTTCCGGTGCCCAAACCTGTCCGTTGCCCATGTCGATGACCGGCTGAACATTGGGATAGCGCGAACAGGGAGATTCGCCCTCCTGCATGGCAAGGGTGTACAGGAATGGCTTAAAGGTGGAGCCAACCTGCCGCTTGCTCAGCTTCACGTGATCGTACTGGAAGAAACGGTAATCAATCCCGCCCACATAAGCCTTCACCTGCCCGGTATGCGGATCCATCGACATCAGCCCCGACTGGAGGAAGAACTTGTAGTAGCGGATGGAGTCCATCGGGGTCATCACCGTGTCGATCACGCCGCGCCATGAGAAGACCTTCATCTTTGCCGGGATCTTGAAATCCTTCAGGATGTCGATGTCAGACCATCCGGCCGCCTTGAGTCCTGCATAGCGGTCGGTACGGCGCATTGCGGAGATCAGCAGGTTGTCGATCTCCTTCCTCTGCACCTCCTGATCAAACTCGAACGGAGCATTCGGATAGCCTTTCCAGTGGGCAAAAAAACTTGGCTGCAGCTCTTTGCCGAGATATTCGTTCACAGATTGTTCGGCATACTCCTGCATTTTGTAATTGATGGTGGTATACACCTTCAAACCGTCGCGGTAAAGGTTGTAGGGTGTGCCGTCCTCCTTGGGATGATTGGCGCACCAGTCGTTGAGTAACATGCGCAGGTACTCGCGGAAATAGGTGGCCATACCCGTTGTATGATCCTGAATACGGTAATTCCCCATATCGATGGGCAGCTTCTTTGCAGAATCGTACTCAGCCGGGGTGATGTATTCGTACTTCTCCATCTGACCGAGCACCACATTGCGCCGGTCGAAAGCACGCGAGGGGTTGCGCACGGGGCTGAACCAGGTGGGAGCCTTCAGCGTTCCGATTAGAACTGCAGCCTCCTCGATGTTGAGTTCAGCCGGTTCCTTGTTGAAATAGGTTTTTGCAGCCGATTTTATCCCATACGACTGACTGCCGAAATCTACGGTATTGAGGTACATGCTCAGGATCTCCTCTTTGGAATAATTGCGCTCGAGCTTGATGGCCGTAATCCACTCCTTGAATTTGATCATGACCGTCTCCATGAAAGTCCGGTCCTGCTTCCGCGGGAAAAGATTCTTGGCCAGTTGCTGGGTGATGGTGGAACCACCACCTTTCGACGAGCCGGTCATCATCCCCCATAAAACCCGTAACATGGCACGAACATCAATCCCCGAATGCTCTTCGAACCGGGCATCCTCCGTGGCGATCAGGGCATTGATTACGTTGGGCGAAAGCTCCTGGTAGTGGGTGTTCGAACGGTTTTCGATATAGTACTTTCCAAGCAGCTTCCCATCCACCGAGATCACCTCTGTAGCCAGGTTGCTCTTCGGATTTTCGAGTTCCACGAAGGTGGGCATCTTTCCGAAAACCCCGTACGCGACCCCGATAAAAAAGAGAGCAATAAGAACCATCACCGAGGCGTACGTGATCCAGAAACCCAAAATGTATTTCTTCACCTGGTCTTTCGAAGGCCCCTTCTGGATGTCCTGCAGGAAGGGAATGTGGGAAATTCCGCTCATCGTTCAGTCTCTTTTTCAATCCTGATCCCCAGGTCGTGGATGCCGGGGAGGTCGTTTACCCGCATGGCCTGCTGAATCTCGAAACGGTAATTTCCCTTCTGCTCAAAGCCGATCCCCCGATGGAAGAGGAACTGGCTGAACTTTATGCTTCCAACACCGCTTCCGAGCCAGCGGCCATCGTAATCGGCCAGCATGCAATCAATGGTATCGCGGGCTATCCGTCCGTCGGGAAACCGGGTATCCATGAAAAGATAAAGATTGCTGAATGGGTATTGCATCGAATTTCTGACGTTCAGATAAATATTATAACGCAGACTGGTATCGGCAATTGCAACTTCGAAACGAATTTTGCCGGCACTGTTCCAGATACCATTGCCGATCGTGTGATTCTCCTCGAACACCCGGTTCCTGTCGCAGGATATAAGCACCGATGCAATCAGGATGATCAGCAGGAAATTCGTCTTGCAGGCGCTTTGTATCATGCCTCAGGGTTGAAACGGTATCTTATTTTATAAA
>CAYHCQ010000128.1:0-4803 GCA_964355115.1 uncultured Prolixibacteraceae bacterium
TCCAATGCAGCCACATATTTGTAATCGTCATCATTTCGTTTGCACTCGCCCTCTTCGGTCTGGTACTCTTCACGGAAATGGCCGCCGCAGCTTTCATTGCGGTTCAGTGCATCCATGGCCATCAGCTCGCCCATCTCAAGGAAATCGGCAACACGGCTGGCTTTTTCCAGTTCGGTGTTCATTCCGTTTGGTTCCCCGGGAATGCGCACATCCTTCCAGAATTCGCCGCGGAGTTTTCTGATCAGTTCGATAGCCTTTTTCAGTCCGGCTTCGTTCCTTCCCATTCCTACATATTCCCACATGATCTTGCCCAGCTCCTTGTGGAACTGGTCAACGGATTTGTTTCCCTTTATGCTCATCAGCTTGTCGAGACGAGCCTGCACGGCTTTTTCGGCAGCTTCAAATTCGGCTTTGTCGGTCGACATGCGCGCCACGCGGATCTCACCGGAGAGGTAGTTCTGGATGGTATAGGGCAACACGAAATAGCCATCGGCCAGTCCCTGCATCAGCGCCGAAGCGCCAAGACGGTTGGCTCCATGGTCGGAGAAGTTGGCTTCCCCGGCGGCAAAAAGGCCGGTAACCGTGGTTTGCAGTTCATAGTCGACCCAGGTGCCGCCCATGGTATAGTGTACCGCGGGGTAGATCATCATCGGGTTTTCGTAAGGGTTCTCATCCACGATCTTTTCATACATCTGGAAGAGGTTTCCGTAACGCTCTTCGATGACATGTTTTCCCAGTCGCCCGATCGACTCCCTGAAGTCGAGGAAAACGGCCAGCCCGGTCGCACCAACGCCATGACCGGCATCGCAGCGCTCCTTGGCTGCGCGTGAGGCCACGTCGCGTGGGACGAGGTTTCCGAAGGCCGGGTAGCGACGCTCGAGGAAATAATCACGATCCTCTTCAGCAATATCATTGGCTTTTAGTTTTCCATGGCGTTGGGCTTCCGCATCCTCTTTCTTTTTCGGAACCCAGATGCGGCCGTCGTTGCGGAGGCTTTCGCTCATAAGGGTCAGCTTCGACTGGTAGTCGCCATGCACCGGGATGCAGGTAGGATGGATTTGTGTAAAACAGGGATTGGCAAAAAAGGCGCCTTTCTTGAATATCTGCCAGATGGCGCTCCCGTTGGATCCCATGGCATTGGTGGAAAGATAAAATACGTTTCCGTACCCGCCGGTTGCGATCACCACGGCATGGCCGAAATGGCGTTCGAGCTTGCCTGTGATCAGGTTGCGGGCGATGATGCCGCGGGCTTTGCCGTCGACAATTACCACATCCATCATATCGTGGCGGTTATACATCTTAACCGTTCCCAGTTTGATCTGGCGGCTCAGGGCACCATAGGCACCCAGCAAAAGCTGCTGACCCGTCTGTCCGCGGGCAAAGAAGGTACGCGAAACCTGGGCGCCGCCAAAGGAGCGGTTCTCCAGCGATCCGCCATATTCGCGGGCAAAGGGAACCCCCTGCGCCACGCACTGGTCGATGATGGCGTTGCTCACCTCGGCAAGGCGGTAAACATTGGCCTCGCGGGCACGGTAGTCGCCCCCCTTGATGGTATCGTAAAAGAGGCGGTATACGCTATCGCCGTCGTTGGGATAATTCTTTGCGGCATTGATCCCGCCCTGTGCGGCAATGCTGTGCGCCCGGCGCGGACTGTCCTGGTAACAGAAGATCTTCACATTGAAGCCCATCTCGCCAAGGGAGGCTGCAGCCGCCCCGCCGGCCAGGCCGGTGCCGACCACGATGACGTCGAGCTTGCGTTTATTGGATGGATTTACCAGATTCTGATGATCCTTGTAATGGGTCCATTTTGAAGTGAGGGAACCCTTAGGGATCTTTGAATTTAATTCAGCCATGATGACTATTTGATAAGTAAAAAATAAATGGGAATAATGATAAAACCAAACGGGATAAGTATTGAATAAACAGTTCCGAATATCCTGATGAAACAGTCATACTGCGGATGATTTATTCCGAGAGTTTGCCAGCCTGCCTGGAAAGCATGGTTCAGGTGAAAGGCCAGGATTATGATCAGTACAATATACAGGATACTATACATGGGCTGTGCAAAAAGCTCCTGGGCGATCACATAAAAATCGGGCTCTCCATCGGGGAACATGTTTGGGTTGCTTACCCATCCCAGCTTGATGAAATAAAAATTCATGAAGTGGATGATGAGGAAGAGCAGCACGATACCACCGGTGTAAATCATATACTTCGAAAGGAACGGAGTATAGGATTTGTTGTTCACCGCGTAGCGCACGGGCCGCGCCATCCAGTTCTGGACCTGGAGGACGATGCCCAGCAGGATGTGGAAGATGAACCCGGCAAAAAGGCCGACCTCGAATACCTTCACCACATAGTTCGTCCCCATGAAATGCGACGCCGCATTAAACCATTCGCCTCCGTCGCAGCGCAGAAGACATAAATTGATACCCAGGTGAACCACCAGGAAGACCATCAGGAAAAGGCCCAGCAGAGCCATCCATATCTTTTTCGTGATGGAAGAAAAACGTAAAAAAGAAGGATTCATAACAAGCTTTTAATATATTTGTTCGTTGTTTCAAAAGTAGAAACTAATTTTTTCTCACAGGATGATTTTCGTTAAAATTTTCACAATATAAACTCGGTCTAAATTATGTTCCCATCAACCGTTTACAGCGATCGCCGCAAAAAGCTGCGCGACCACCTCTCAGGAGGCCTGATTCTCTTCTTAGGAAACCAGGAAGTTCCTTTCAATTACCCTGCAAACACATACTCATTCCGGCAGGACAGCAACTTCTCCTATTTCTTCGGTCTCGACCATCCCGACCTTGCCGGGGTGATCGACCTCGACGGAGGCCATGACTGGATCTTCGGAAATGATGTCGACATCGACGACATCATCTGGATGGGAAAGCAGCCAAGCATAAAGGATCAGGCCATCAGAGTTGGCGTAACCAACTCCGCTCCGCTGAAGGATCTCAATGCCCTCATCGCCGATGCCAGGGCAAAGGGCCGGCAGATTCATTACGCTCCTGCCTACCGTGGCGAAACCATCATCTGGCTCTCCGACCTGTTGGGAATCCACCACCTTGAACTGAAGAAGAATGCTTCAGAGGATCTGATCCGCACGATCGTGAAACTGCGCATGATGAAGGATGCAGCCGAGGTGGCCGAGATAGAGAAGATGGTGGACCTGGCTTACGAAATGCACACAACCGCCATGAAGATGGCCAAACCTGGCATCGTGGAACAGGAGATCGCCGGAACCATCGAAGGGATTGCACTGGCCAATGGCGGACCGGTATCTTTTCCGGTCATCCTCTCCATCAACGGACAAACTCTTCATAATCATTACCACGGAAACACACTTTCTGAAGGGCGCATGCTGGTGATCGACGCAGGTTGTGAGAACAACCTTCATTATTCGAGCGATATCACCCGCACCGTTCCCGTGGGAGGGAAGTTCAACGCCCGCCAGAAGGGGATCTACGAAGCCGTGCTGAATGCCAACATGGCTGCCATCAAGGCCGTAAAACCAGGCGTTCCTTTCAGGGAGATTCACATGCTTGCCGCCACAGAAGTGGCCAAAGGGTTGATTGCCCTGGGGATCATGAAGGGCGACCCCGTTGAGGCAGCAAAAAAAGGGGCGCATACACTCTTCTTCCCCCACGGACTGGGCCATCCGCTCGGGCTCGACGTACATGATCTCGAGGGAATGGGCGAGGCATTCGTTGGCTATGATGACGAAGTGATCCGCAGCAAGGAATTCGGACTGGCATTCCTGCGTTTCGGACGGAAACTCCAGGAGGGATTCGTGATGACCATCGAACCGGGGGTCTACTTCATCCCCGAACTCATCGACATCTGGAAAGCCGAGAACAAGCTGGCGGAATTCATCAACTACGACCTTGTTGAGACCTACAAGGATTTCGGCGGTATCCGCATCGAAGATGACATTCTTGTAACTGCGGATGGCTGCAGGGTACTCGGCAAACCCATTCCGAAGACCGTGGAAGAAGTTGAGAAAATAATGTGCTGATGTGCTGATGTGCCGATGTGCTGATGTGCTGATGTGCCAATTATTAATTATTAACTATTAACTATTAATTGTACAGTGGATTCCATAAAGATCGATAAAAAGAACATCTTCTACACCGACGAGGGGAAGGGTAAAGCAATTGTGCTTCTGCACGGATTCACTGAGTCGGCGCGGATCTGGAAGGGATTTTCAACAGCTCTTTCGATAAAGAACAGGGTAATAACCATCGACCTTCCGGGACATGGAAAGAGCGAAAGTCTCGATGGTATCCATTCCATGGAGCTGATGGCAGATGTGGTTTGCGCGGTACTGAAGAGACTCAGAGTCGGAAAATGTCTGATGGTAGGCCATTCGATGGGCGGGTATGTCACCCTTGCCTTTGCCGCGAAGTTCCCGAAGATGCTGAAGGGCTTCGGCCTTTTCCATTCCCATTGCTTTGCCGACACACCCCAGGAACAGGAGAACCGCAACCGCACCATCACAATTGTGGACCAGGATAAATTCAGTTTCCTGGCACAGTTCATCCCGGGTCTTTTTCCGCTTGAGGTACATGAGAAGTTTGCCAGGGAGATTCAGAACCTGGTGCAGCGGGCTGCGAAGATGCATAAGGGTGGGGTCATTGCCTCCCTCGAAGGGATGAAGGTGCGGAATGACCACACAAAGCTGCTCAAAACAACAAAGCTGCCGGTACTTTTCATTCTTGGGCTGAAGGATTCAAAAGCGCCCCTGCCGAGGCTCTGGGAGATGATCACGATGCCCGCCGTGAGCGAGACGCTTATCTT
>CAYHCQ010000128.1:4903-9638 GCA_964355115.1 uncultured Prolixibacteraceae bacterium
ATATTTCTCGCCAAGGTAGGTGAGTGTATCAATGGTATAAGATGGTTTGGGCAGTTTGAATTCTATATTCGAGGATTTGAACCTCGTATCATCCTCTATGGCCAGGTTAACCATCGTCAGCCGGTGGTGGTCGGCCAGCAGGGTCGACTTCTCCTTTAACGGGTTGTGCGGCGAAACCACGAACCAGACCTCCTCCAGGTCGGTGTATTCGGCCATGTAAGAGGCAATCATCAGGTGGCCATTGTGCACCGGGTTGAAGGAGCCGAAAAAGAGACCGGTTTTCATGCTTTTTTATTCCGCTGATAAAAATTGAAGTGCCAGACCGGTCACCTCTTTGCAGGCAACATCCAGATTGTCATTTACAACAACCTTATCGAATTTTACTGCAAAAGCAAGCTCCTCTGCGGCTTTGCCAATACGTTTCCCGAGGCTCTCTTCAGATTCCGTACCACGGTTCTTCAGACGTTCGGCCAGGATGTCGATGGAGGGTGGCTGAATGAAGATGGCGAGACCGCTGGTGCGGAAATATCGCTTGAGATTAAGTCCGCCCACGACATCCACATCAAAAACAGGGATCTTGCCTAGCGCCCATATGCGTCGGATCTCCGACTTCAGGGTGCCATAAAAACTTCCGGGATAGACCTCTTCCCACTCCAGGAAATCACAGGCCTCGATATGTTCCCTGAATTTTTCAACGCTGATGAAATGGTATTCCCTGCCGTCGGCCTCGCCATCCCGCATGGCACGGCTGCAAGCCGAAACCGAAAATTCAAGCTGCGGCAGTTCCGCCATCAGATGCTTCACGATGGTGCTCTTACCCGCCCCTGAGGGCGCTGAAACAATAATTGCCTTTTCCTGCATGATTTTTTTCGTGACACGTGACACGTGACGCGTGACCTTAATTTTCCTGTCACGCGTCACGCGTCACCCGTCACCTAAAGTATATTCCCCAGCTGTTCCTTGATCTTCTCCAGTTCGTCCTTCATCTGTACAACGATCTTCTGAATGTCTGCGTCGCTGGCCTTCGACCCGATGGTGTTGATCTCACGGCCCATCTCCTGGGTCACAAATCCGAGTTTCTTTCCCTGCGATCCGGTTTCGTTCAGTGTTTCGAGAAAATACTGGCAGTGTTTAAGCAGCCTTACCTTCTCTTCGGTGATGTCGAGTTTCTCCAGGTAGTAGATCAGCTCCTGTTCGAACCGGTTCAGGTCGGGGGCTGAGCCATTGAAATCGCCTGAATATTTCTGGAAGTCGTGCGTCATCTTTTCGCGCAGCCCGGTGATCCGGTTCTTTTCAAACGGTTCTATGGTCTCAAGCAGCGACAGGATAATCTGAACGCGGCTGAGCATGTCATCCTCGAGAACTTTACCTTCCGAAGCCCGGAAGTGGTCAACCTCCTCAATGGCGGAAGCGATACCTGCGGCAATGACAACCCAGTCATCGTCGGTCATCTCGTCGCGGTTTGTCTGCATCACATCCGGCATCTTGATCACAAGACTGAGAAGTTCGTCGGGCGATTCGTGCAATTTTTTACTGAGCGATTTCAGCTCCTTATGATATTTTTTTGCCAGCGTGTGGTTGATAGAATAACTGAGTACATCGCTTGCAGCCTCAGTGTTTATATAGAGGTCGATCTTGCCACGATCCAGCTTCTGCGTGAGAAGTGCCCTCACTTCGAGCTCTTTCTCCCGGAAATAACCGGGGATCTTCAGGTTCAGGTCGAGCTGTTTGCTGTTGAGTGTCTTGATTTCTATGGTAAGCCTGCGGCCTGTAATCTCAACAAGTGCTTTCCCGTAACCGGTCATCGATTTTATCATACCCTCTTTTTTAAGCAAACTTACACATTTTTTGTAACTTTACTCCATGGAATTCCGCATCATCGACGACACTCTGCAGTATTACAATCTGATGCTTAACGACATAGCCCAGGCCAGGGAATATGTTTGCCTGGAAACCTATAAGTTTGCCAACGATCATATGGGGATCCGGTTCCGCGATGCGCTTACCCGAAAGGCCCGCGAAGGGGTGAAGGTGAAGGTCCTCATCGACTCCTGGGGGAAAGGTCCGGTTTCGGAGAGCTTCTTCACCGATCTGATAAAACATGGGGGTGAAGTAAAGTTTTTCGAAAAGATCAAGATCAACTCCGACATCTTTACCCGCGGACATCGCCGCGATCACCGCAAACTTCTGGTGATCGACGACTCGATCTCCTATATCGGATCGGCCAACATCACCGGCTACAACCTCAACTGGCGCGAACTCTGTCTGCGCATTTCCGGTGAGCTGGCCATCCCATTTAAAAAGGTCTTTCTCGAGAACTTCAATGCATTCAACCCATACCTGATAACGAATAAGGCCACCTTTTCGCGCACCATCAAGCACGGACAGTTCGAGATAATCCGTGATGTTCCCTCATTCCAGTTCCAGCGGCTCAAAAAAAGGTACACCCAGCTCATCCGTAAGGCCGAACGGTCGGTTGTGATCGAAACCCCCTATTTCCTCCCCGGATTCCTGTTGCGTAAAGCCATGATCGACGCCAGCAACCGCGGCGTTGAGGTGACGGTTATCATGCCCAAACATTCCGATATGCGGATGATCGACATCCTGAGGAACAAATACCTTGGAATGCTGCACAAGGCCGGGGTCAGATTGCTCTTTTACCTGCCGCATAACCTTCATGCCAAGCTTCTGCTTATCGACGGTCAGATCTTTTCCGTCTCCAGTGCAAATTTCGACTACCGGAGTTTCCGATACCAGTACGAAGTTGCGCTGCTGGGAACAGAACCCGAAATTCTCCGGCAACTCGATGACCACATTACCGAAACTATCCGCAACTCAGAACCCCTCGATTACGGAGAGTGGATCCGCCGGCCGCTTATCGAGAAGATTTTCGAATGGTTCCTCCTGCCGTTCAGGCACTTCTTTTAGAATGCACCTTTCTGTTCACCAGCCACACCCCGGTAAAAATCAGTGCTGCAGCGAATACTTTCGGCAGTGTGATGCTTCCCTGTCCAACGGAGACCGCCATCACTGAAGCCAGCACCGGCTGGGTATAGCTGTAATAACTGACCACGCCGGCAGAAACGTGTTTGAGGGCGAAATTGATGAGCAGGTAGGCCACGAAGGTATTTAATACAACTACATAGGCAATGGCAAGCCACGCGCCGGGGGTTATGGTTGAAAAATTGATCTGAAGGGCAGGTCTCAGGGAAAATGGGAGAACAAACAGGAATCCGAAAAAAGAGACCCATTTCAGAATGGTGGTGGTATGGTACTTCCCTATCAGGGGCTTGATCAGCACCAGATAGAGGGCATAAAACACAATGTTCAGGAAAATCAAAACATTACCGATGGCATGGCTCCCGTCGAAACTTATGGAGCGGCCGGAAAGGATGAGGATCAGTACCCCGGAAGCTCCGAGGGCAATTCCGCCCGATTTTATCCATGTTATCTTCTCCCCGATAATCAGGCTTGCAAAAACCATCACCAGGATTGGATTCAGCACATGAATAAGCGAGGCGTCAATGGGGGTCGAGAGGTTCAGCCCCTCGTAAAAGAGCGCCTGGTTCAGGGCAAAACCGAACATGCCGCAAACGGCCAGCATAACCAGGTCGCGCCTTTCTACCTTTTCAAAGACAAACAGCCGCTGGAAAAGCCAGAAAATGATCATCCCGCCCAGCAGCCTGATAAAGATCAGCTGCATAGGTGAAAGAATCACAGGCATCAGACTCTTGACAATGTTATAGGCAAATCCGAAAATGAGGGTGGTGGCAATAAGGGCAAGATGGGCGCGCTGGTTACTGGTCATTTTCATTTCATTTGTCGCCATAAATAGCGCAACAACAAAAATAGAAGAATAAAGTATTTATTTTATTTTTATATTTGTTTGGAACATTAGAAAGTAAGACGAATTATGAAAAACAGGATCCTGCTTTTAATCCTTGCTGTAGTGATTTCAACCCTTTCACATCTTCAGGCTCAGGAAAAAAATGATACAATTAATACAAAGAAAAAGAAGGAGAAACCTGTTCTTCTGACCCCTTACCACAAGAATGTGATCAAGTTCAACCCGACTCCGATGCTGCTTTTCTCGAATGTCAGAAATATCACAATCAGTTATGAGCGCATGATCAAAAAAGACATGTCGCTCGCATTGCAGGTCGGGTACCTTTTGTTCCCCAAAATCGTCGATGATACGATTGCCAACCTGATTACCCTGACAAGCGGTGAAAAATACGGAATGAATCTTGCCCTTGATTACCGTTATTATCCCTTTTCGAGGAACCGCCGTCCTGCTCCCGACGGACTCTATCTTGGTGGATATATATCCTATTATGGTTTTCAATTCAAGAATGGGTTCGATGTTCTTTACACTACAGTCGATCAGCAGGGAGAAATTGCAGGTAAGCTAAATATGGTCAACCTTGGGGTGGAACTTGGTTATCAGTTTATTTTCTGGAAACGATTCTCTTTAGACCTGTTGCTTTTCGGGCCTTCATTGAGTTATCTTGCCGGGAGTTTAAATGTTCAGGGAGCCCTTGACGAAGAGCAGATCAAGAACATTGACGAGGAGGTAGTCCAAGAGTTGCTCAGTCGTTTCCCCCAGCTGAAAACACTTTTCAGTAATGAAGGGCTCTCATTTACAGGGAATCGTACCACCCTCACAACTTTCTTCCGTTATTCCATTCAGATTGGGATTCATTTTTAAAAGGCCCGGCAAACTCTGCCAGGCCTT
>CAYHCQ010000129.1:0-9498 GCA_964355115.1 uncultured Prolixibacteraceae bacterium
TATCGGGAAGATAAACCGAATGGCTTTCACTCAGGCGCCTTGCAAATGTGACCCAGTTGTCGGAGAGCCCGAAAAGTCCGTGCAATATGACAACCGGACTCCCGCTACCCGAATGCCGGTAGAATAGCTTCATTCAGAGGAGGTTTATTAACACTGTTTTGTTGAAAAAAAAACAAAATCGAATGTCAAAAATACATAAAAATGTTACCTATTTGCAGCAGTTTTTATTCACCCGAAAAAAGACCGGAAAGGACCTGTAAAAACCTATACTCCAAACCGCAAAACACAAAATGGAAAAAAGTCCGAATGAGAAACTGATCATCCCAAATTTTGAAATTTCCGAAGAAGAAGAACCTCCAAGTAAGTCCAGTTTTATAGACGAAGCCTCCCTGTTAGATGAGTACCTGAAGTCGCGTACCGATCGCGAAAAACCTGTGATCAGCGAGCGGTCGCTTGCTTTTATGCAGACCTACTTTCCCGAAGCATCGGTTAAAGACTGGAATAACTGGCACTGGCAGATTAAAAACAGCGCCCGGTCAATCGAACAACTGGCAAGGTATGTGAACCTGTCCGACAATGAGGTAAAACCCGATGGCAAGAACAGCCAATCGCTACCCCTGCGAATCTCCCCATATTATATCAGCCTTCTCGACCGCAATAACCCGGACCAGGCGCTTCGTAAAAGCGTGGTTCCTGTTTTCGACGAGTTTCTGCTGCATACCGGTGAGGCCTCCGACCCGCTCTCCGAAGAACACGACAGCCCGGTCGAAAACATTGTGCATCGCTATCCCGACCGTGTGCTCTTCCTTGTTACAGGATTTTGTTCCACCTATTGCCGCTACTGCACGCGTACACGGATGGTTGCCAAAGACAAATGCCACATCGGCGTGAAAGCCTGGGAAGCCGGCCTGAATTATATCGAGCAACACAAAGAGGTTCGCGATGTGCTTATTTCCGGGGGTGATCCTCTTACAATGCCCGATCTCCATGTGGAGTACCTGTTGTCGCGTTTACGCAGCATCCCCCATGTAGAAATCATCCGCATCGGCACCAAGGTGCCGGCAGTGTTGCCGCAACGCATCACCCGCCCGCTTGTCAACATGCTGAAAAAGTACCATCCGCTGTTCATGAGCATCCATTTCACCCACGCTGATGAGATAACACCAGAGGTAACAGAGGCCTGCGAAAAACTTGCCAATGCCGGCATCCCGCTGGGCAGTCAGACGGTCCTGCTGAAAGGGGTCAACGATAATATAGGAGTGATGAAATCCCTCCTGCACGGCCTGCTAAAAATCCGTGTTCGTCCCTATTACCTTTACCAGTGCGATCCGGTGGTGGGCACCGGCCATTTCCGTACCACCATAAAGGAGGGTCTTGATATCATACGGGGCCTCCGCGGACATACCAGTGGCTATGCGGTTCCCACCTATGTGGTGGATGCCCCGGGCGGTGGCGGCAAGATACCCCTTCTTCCCGAATATTACATGGGTCACGAAGATGGTTATACCCTGCTTAAAAACTACGAGGGCAAGATCTTCAAATATCCTGATACCTCCAGGTAGACTATGGTTATAGGACTCACCTACGACCTCAGATCGGAATACCTTAAGGAAGGATTCTCGGAGGAAGAAACTGCAGAATTTGATAAAGAGGAGACCATTGCCGGCATAGAGAATGCTCTGCACCAGCTGGGATATGAAACCGACCGCATCGGGCATGCCCGCCAGCTTATCGCCCGGCTTGCAAATGGCGACCGGTGGAAGATGGTGTTCAACATCTGCGAAGGAATGTACGGAATCGGCCGGGAGGCTCAGGTTCCGGCGATTCTCGACACCTATAACATCCCCTATACCTTTTCCGATCCCATGGTGCTGGCGCTTACGCTCCACAAGGGTATGACAAAGCGGGTCATCCGCGACGCCGGGCTGGCAACCCCGGATTTTGCAATTGTAGAGCATGAAGACGACATTTCGCGGGTCGCTCTCCCCTACCCGCTTTTCGTAAAGCCTTATGCAGAAGGCACCGGCAAAGGGATAGATTCTACATCGAAAGTCAGCAACCCTGCTGAATTGGAAGCAACCTGCCGGAACCTCCTTCCAAAGTACAAACTTGGGCTGATCGCAGAGCGGTTCCTGCCCGGCCGTGAATTTACAGTTGCCATTGCCGGGACCGGAGAAGAGGCCCGGGTACTGGGAACGATGGAGGTAATGTTCACCGAAAATGCGGAGGCAAACGGCTATTCCTACCTCAACAAGGAGGATTATGTTGGGAGGGTAAACTACCGGATTGTGAGCGATGACCTGGCCCAAAGGTGCGCAAACCTTGCTCTGTCCTCGTGGCGGGTTCTCAACTGCCGCGATGCCGGCCGTGTGGACGTAAGGCTTGACCATCAGGGCGACCCCGGCTTTATCGAGGTGAACCCGCTGGCCGGGCTCAATCCCATTCACTCCGACCTGCCTATCATCTGCCGGCTTCAGGGAATGGGGTTCACTGAACTTATCGGGATGATCATGGAATCAGCCCTCAGGAGAATTCAATAAAAACCATTTCCAACATACTGCCATGAAGAACGACCTCGCACTGATCCTCTACAACAAACTCGGCAAGAATCCTACCGACGACGAACTGGATGTGCTGGAGCAGGTCGGTATCGTACGAAAAGCCCTGAAACAGCTTGGTTTCAGGGTGAAAACCGGCCAGGTTGACCTGAACCTTCAGAAAACGCTCGACTTCGTTAAAAATCTTGATCCCTGCTTTATCTTCAACCTGGTTGAGACTATCAACAATAAAGGTGAGTTTGTCTACTTTCCGGCCGCCATCTATAACTCGCTCGAGATCCCTTTTACCGGATCGCCACTGATCCCGCTTTTCTTCGCAGCAAATAAGGTGCGGGCTAAAATCGAGATGAAAAGGCTCGGCGTTCCCACCCCGGGCTGGTGCGAAATGGATGAACTGCACAAAATAGACCCCGGCAAAAAGTACATCCTGAAGCCCATCTGGGAGGAGGGATCGCTGGGACTGGACGAAGATTGCGTCTTTTCGGGCAGCGACAGGAGCTACATCGACAAGATCAGGGGTAAGAGCAAAGATTACTATTTCATCGAAGAGTTCATTGAAGGACGTGAATTCAACATCTCCATAATTGCCGGCGCAAAAGGCCCGGAGGTGCTTCCATTTGCCGAGATGAACTTCATTGATTTCCCTGAAGGCAAGCCGAAAATCATGGGCTACACTGCCAAGTGGAAGGAGAATTCATTCGAGTACCTGAACACAAGGCGCACTTTTGAGATCATCCTCGACAAGGCGGTATACAAACAGATGGTGAACATATGTAAGCAATGCTGGAATAAACTCGGACTGAAAGGCTATGTTCGTCTCGATTTCCGGATCGACCTGCAGGGAAAACCCTATGTGATTGATATCAATGCCAACCCCTGCCTCTCGGGTTCCGGGGGTTTCATGGCGGCTTCGGAGAGGGCCGGGATGAAACCCCGCGATATCATCAGGAAGATAGTTGAACATGCCCTCGGACATCCTTTACCCAATTAACAATTTCATTCAGATGCAGGAAAAACTTATCCTTGATTACCGCTCCGAAGCCATATATGAGGATCTTGAGACGGTGCGCGACATCCTGGTATCCACCGGGTTCTTCTATGATATCGAGATCCCGGTTGCGGTTGAACTTGTACAGGAACGCCTCGATCATGGTGATGCGAGCGAATATTACTTTCTCTTTGCCGAACTGGGAGGAAAAACCATTGCCTACGCCTGTTTCGGTCCCATTGCCGGATCGGAAGGAACTTTTGACCTATACTGGATTGTAACACACAACGATTACCGCGGAAAAGGTATTGGCCGGCTTCTGCTTGAAAAAACACATGATACAGTTCGCGACATGGGTGGACGCATGTTGATCGCTGAAACATCATCCCTGGAGAAATACACTCCGACCCGCCATTTTTATGAGTCGATGAATTATTCGAAGGAGGCGCAGATCGATGATTTCTATAAGCCGGGCGACGGCAAAGTGTTTTATATCAAGCGGCTTGTCTGATCTTACCTGTAGAGCCGGCGTAAAGTCCTGACCAGCTCCGGAGTAAGCTTCTCACGCTTCCGGATATCCTCAAACTTGCCCAGAAGGTCCTCAACGGTCAGATTTTTCTTCTCCTCGGCGCTGATGTCGTCAATGATCTGCCCGTTATGCATCATGATGGTGCGGGTGCCCATTTCCAGGGCCTGTTTCATGGAATGGGTCACCATGAGGGTTGTGAGCCGGTTTTCCGAGACAAACTTCTGAGTCAGCCTGAGCACCTGGTTTCCGGTCTTCGGGTCAAGTGCAGCCGTATGCTCATCCAGGAGGAGTACTTTGGGCGCCTGCAAAACTGCCATAAGCAATGTTATGGCCTGCCGCTGTCCTCCCGAAAGGGTGCCGATCATATTTTCAAGCCTGTTTTCAAGCTGCATGTCGAGGAGTTCAAGCTGATCGCGGAAAAGGGTTTTCAGTTTGCCTTTCAGGCTGATAACCGGATAACGCCGCTTTCCCCTGAACCAGGCCATCAGGAGGTTTTCGGCGATTGTCATCTGAGGTGCTGTTCCGGAGTATGGATTCTGAAAAACCCTTGCTATATAAGCAGCCCGCTGGTAATCTGGCTGGCGGGTAACCACCCGGCCGTCGATTCTGACGATCCCGCTGTCGGGCGACACATTCCCCGCGATTGCATTGAGCAGGGTGGATTTTCCTGAACCGTTGGTACCAATCAGGGTGATGAACTCATGCTCCCGTATTCTGAGATTGATATTGCGCAGGGCAAACACCTCATCGGGCGATCCGGAATGATACTTTTTATTCAGGTCATCAATTTCTATCATCCTCAGGGGCTTTTATCAAGATTGAATGGCTGTTTGTTCAACCTTCCATCAATTACCGTGGTTTTTGCCTGATCCCGTATCTGCGCAGGAATAGAAATACCGAGGGTTTTCGCAACATCATAATTCACCCCGCAGGTTATCACCTTATATATTTCGAATGGGATCCTTGCCGGACTTTCGCCTTTCACTATTCTGTCGACCAGCCTGGCAGCCTGCATCCCGCTTACATAATACTCATAGCCATAAACGAGCAGTACTCCGTCTTTCAGCCGCTCTGCATCGTTGCTGAAAATGGGGATTCGGTTCAGTCTCGACACTTTTATGACCGATTCCAGCGAATTAAACACCGTAAGGTCGTTGATGAGCACAAAAGCTTTGATATTTTTCGTTCCGAGCGCCTGGGCCGCCTGATAGACCTCACTGGTTCCGGCAACGGCCACCTCCTCAAGGGTAATCTGGGGAAAGTATCCGAGGGCTCTCTTAAACTCCCCGAGGTTTACTTTTGTATTTGGGAAAGAAGGGTTGTAAATGGTGCCGATCCTGATCTTTCCCGGGCAGATCCGGGTAACGAAACCCAGGAGTTCTCTCACTGGCGCTGACCCGTAAACACCGGTAACATTCGGCTGGTGGTTGGCCGGGTCGACCCCCGCGTCGATCGAGAAGGGATTTGCCACGGTGGCAAAAACGACCGGTTTCTGTTTCACCTTATTAATAACTGCCTGGGTAGATGCAGTGGAAACAGGCACAAAAATATCGACATTCTCGGCAACCAGGTGATCAACCATCGTTCGGTTGGTTGGGATGTCTCCCTCAGCATTCAGTTCGATGATCTCGCAGTTTTTCCCCTCTACATAGCCCAGCTTCCTCATTTCGTCATAAAAGCCATCGCGCGTGTTGGTCATAAGGGAACTCTGGTTGGCAAGCAGCAGGCCGATTTTCACCCTCTTTTCAGCCACCGGAGCTGGTGAGGCATTACGAAAAACGGAATACCGGCATAGGCTATGATTCCGGCCGCGGCAATACCCCAGACCCAGCCCTTGTGCCGGCGTATAAATGCAAACAGTCCGGGCTTATCATTGCCCAGAGTGTTTGAAGCTATTATGGTAAGCAGGACGAAAATGGCAGTTATTATCTTCAGATCGTTGGGATTCATTCCGAGGAAGAGGGCGAAGGCAACGGCAAGCCGGAATATTACGGATCCGAGGATCACGCCGAGGATTTTCACGAATACCGAACGATGGCGCAGGATCGCTTCGCCGATAATTACAGCAGCAAGGCTGAAGATGATCGATCCGATACCCATGCCGATGTCGGCAAAACCCTGGTATTGAGCAACCATGGCACCCGAAATTCCAACAAGCCCATTTGCAAGGGCGATTCCGAATACTTTGAAACGATTCACCGACACCCCCTGGGCGGAGACCATCTGGGGATTGTTGCCTGTCGCCCGCATCGTAAGTCCGAAATCGGTTTTCAGAAACAGTGAAACAACCATCCAGAGAAGCAGCATCATCGCACTAAGAAATATCAGAATCCAGATCTCCTGGTTTAACCCGGGATTGAACGATTCAAGGATCGACACAAACGTGGGGGTGTTAAGCAGCGGGATGTTGGATTGTCCCATGATGTGGAGGTTCACCGAGTATAGTGCTGTCATCACCAGTATTCCCGCCAGCAGCCCTTCGACTTTAAACCTGGTGTGGATAAACCCGGTTACGAACCCTGCGATTGTTCCGCACAGGAAGGCAACCGGCAGTACCATCAAAGGATTCCAGCCGTCAACCACCAGGATGGAAGCAACCGCAGCTCCTGTCGTAAAAGTACCATCGATGGTGATATCGGGAAACGAGTAGAGTTTATAGGTTATGTAGGTCCCGATAGCCATAAAGGCATAGAGAAAACCCAGGTTTATGGCGCCGATCCAGAGGTCCATTACGTTGTCTCCAGGTTAATAATACCGATGAAACCACTTTTCAACCGCGATGCAGGGAGCAGGTGCACCACCTTCTCTACTTCGAAATTACGGACCACCCGCTGCAGTTCCGCCTCAAATGCAAGCAGGTCGACACTCCACAGGCCGTTCTCAAAAACGGCAGCATGAACATGCATGCTGCCCTCCTCCGGAAGAAGCCTGGCTGACCCTGCCGTTCCGTCTGTTTTCATCACAATACCCGTGGCAACAATCGTTTTATGTAACTCCTCTTCCTCAAGTGGATAGCTCATCCATTCAGCAAAGGAACCGATCCCGAAGATACCGGCATCGGCCGGTTTGTTTTCGATCACAGGCGATTTTCTCAGGTGCATTCCCAGGATTCCGCCACTTACGGCAAGGATCACAACGGCAAAGAGGTCTGAACTGGCAAACTGCGCGGCCGACGTCAACAAATGCTCCAGCGTCGGTGTTTCAGGGTGGATGTCGAAATGAAGGATCTCGCTGAATTCACCGGTAAACATAAACCCGTGAAGGAAGTTCAATGAATTTCCGGAATCATCGGAATAAATAGAATAATCTACAGATGGGTTTTGTGTTGCCGGATAGGAAAAAAAATTCCGGCCAATAGACACCGATTCGCCAAAAAGGTTGAAGAAATCTCCGTAATCGTTGCCCAATGCGGCCAGGCCGGCACCATAGTGCATCCCCGACTGAGGAATCCTCACCACATCGTACCTGTGATATCCTGAACTGTCGAGCTTCTCAGCCGAACCAATCACGGCCAGTTTCCCGGAGTTGGCTTCCCTGTGCAACCTTTCGAACCTGATCCCGTCCACTTCGACCGATTTTATTGAGCGGGATGCATCCTGAGGTTTGATAAGGCTTCGGAATGATGCAAGATCGGCATGGATGACCAGGAATTTATCCATCCCGCTGATGCGGAAAACCTCGCTGATGGCCAAAGGTACCGATACAAGAATCAGCTGACCGCCGATGACCTGGAAAGATTTGTGGGTGTGCAGGATGACGCGCAATCCGGCACTGCTCATGTAGGAAACATTACCAAAATCGGCAACCAGCGTGCGGACCCCGTCTGAGGCTGCCTGGTCGAAGGTTTTTTTGATCTCAGAAGAGGTAATCCCGTCAATCCGGCCGTGAATCTCAAAAAGATCGAAGAGGTCGGATTTCCTGGTAACAATGTTCATACAGCTTAATATTTACCTTTCATGAACGGCCGTTATACCGGATTGCAAGCAAGGTGATGTCGTCCGACTGGGGTTCGCCGGTCGAATAAAGGTTTACCTCCCTGAAGGTCGCCCTCACAAGTTCTTCGATGGGCGTATTTACCTGTTTCTGCAGGAGAAGCTCAAGGCGTTCTTCACTGTACACCTCTCCTTCGCTGTTGAATGCCTCGGTTACACCATCGGTATACAGGAATAACCGGTCGCCGGGTACCAGCTGAAGTTTCCCCGGGGCATAACGGAAATTCTCAATTATCCCGAGAATGGTACCGCCTGTCATGGGCAGCCTGGTAACATTATTGCCGGAAATGACATAGGGCGGATTGTGGCCGGCATTTACATATTCCAGTTCGCCGGTCACAGTGTTCAGTATCCCGTAAAAAACGGTCACAAACATGCACGACACACTTTCATTGCACAGCAGGTTATTTACGTAGTTCATGCATTCATCGGCAGGAATGGCCTTCAATCCGGTGGCACGGATCAGGGTCCGGCTTACAGCCATGAAAATGGCGGCGGTGACACCTTTGCCCGAAACATCGCCAATGACAAAGCCGAGACGGTCGTTGTCGATCATAAAAAAGTCAAAAAAATCGCCTCCCACCTCTTTCGCCGCGAGCATGGAGGCAAATATTTCAAAATCGCTGCGGTTCGGGTAAGGCGGAAACACCTTCGGCAGGATGGCCTGCTGAATTTCACGCGCAGTCTGAAGGTCCTGCTGAATTGAGATCAGCTGGTCATGTTCATGCAGCGACTGCCTAACGAGCATTATTTCCTCAAGGGTCTTGTTGATGGTGATCTCAAGGTCGTCGAAACTGATGGGCTTGGTCAGGAAGTCGAAGGCTCCGCGGTTCATGGCCGTGCGGATGTTCTCCATATCGCCGTAAGCAGAAACAATGACCGTTTTCAGCCCGGGGTTCTTGAGCTCCTTTAATTTCGTCAGCAGTGTGAGTCCATCCATTTCAGGCATGTTTATGTCGGAAAGGATAATACCTATCGAAGGGTGCTCGATAAGTTTGGTAAGGGCCTCCAGCCCGTTGTGGGCAAATACGAAATCGTATATCCCGTCGCGGATCTGCCTGCGGAATTTCTGCCGGATCAATGGTTCGAGGTCGACTTCATCATCGACGACCATGATTTTAATGTTTGTGTTCAGATTGTCGTGCATAGAATTGAAATGGTGAAATGGTGAAAATTTTTTACGTTTTATTTTTCGGTAAAGTAATAATAAATTCGGCGTATTCGCCCTCTTTGCTGTCGACCCTGATCTGCCCCTGGTGCTGCTGTACGATAATGTCGAAACTTATCGAAAGTCCGAGTCCGGTTCCCGAACCCGCAGGCTTGGTGGTGAAGAACGGATTGAAAACCTTATCGGCAACCTCCTTTGGCATTCCTTTACCGTTGTCGTGAATTCTTATCTCAACATGATCTTCAAAGTTTTTTGTAACGACC
>CAYHCQ010000130.1:0-9378 GCA_964355115.1 uncultured Prolixibacteraceae bacterium
AATGGAGTAAATGAGCCGCCGGATTCACCTCAATCACCGTGGCAACGGCCTGGACTCCATGTTTTTTAAGGTCCTTAGGACGCTCGCGAAAATGAGCAATAACTTTTGGTAGCAGGCGAAACGGATCATCCATTTTGGTGTCGCCCGACATGACAATACCCGCCGTCCACATCAACAGGATCATGGCCACAAAACCCAAAATAAACCCGGCTGGCCCAAGCGGGAACTCACTCCACAGGAGCAACTGGGCATTTCGGGGATCTGAAGGGCTGAATGCCACTGTAACCACCTCGCCCAAAGGCACCGGTGGTAAGTCGGAAAAGGAGCGGCCGCTTACCCTGATGCGATCTCCGGAGGGAATGGAAAATTCAACCGTCAGGGCTTTTAAGGGAGCTTTTGCGGTAGTGTCGGAAAAGCGTGAAGAGGTATCCGTTCCAATGACCACACCAACGGCTCTGTTGCCTGTAATCAGGAGGCGTACCGGGTTTTGTAAAATCAACCCGGTCAGCAGGAGCAAACCCAGTACGACCGTGCTTAAAATCCCGCCAATCCAGTTTATCGTCACGACAATGGTATTATTACTTTTACGGCGAACATACAACCAAAGCGCTGTAAATACAATACACGACAAACATGCGGTATACGATGTTTATTGAACGGTAGAAAATAACAGTTTACCGGTAACTTAAGGGGTGGATCTTAACCCGGAACACTGAACCGGTAGAGTGGGGGAGGGAGCGAAATAATTACTTCTGTACCATGTGAGTCGTTTTCCTGGCTACCCAGGTCTTCGAACATGATGGGCCGGGGAAGGTGCAGTTTGTCACTAAGTAACCTGAGGCGCTCTTCAATTATCGCAATACCTTTAGAATTATGGTCACCCTTTTTACTTTTTCTGGCCTCCTTGATTCCTATACCGTTATCGGTAATCTTAATAATCAACGATTTACCGGTGTGCGAATCAACATCGACATCTTCAAACGTAAAAGAAACAGTGAGGAGGCCTTTTTTGCCAGACTGCACAATCCCATGCCACAGGGAATTTTCAACAAAGGGCTGAATGATCATGTTGGGTATAAGGATGGAATTCGTACTAATATCGGCTCCCACGTTAATCTCATAAGAGAAATTTTCCTGAAATCGTAGTTTCTCAAGGTCAAGGTACAGCGTCAGGCGACTGATCTCTTCAGATAAAAGGATGAATCCGCTTCCTGCTGTGTCAAGGTTTTTCCTCATCAGTTTGGCAATCATGGCAATGTAATCGTTGGCCTCTTCATACCTTCTGCTGTTCACCAGATATTGCACCGAATTCAGCGAATTGGAAATGAAATGTGGATTCATCATGGCCGATAGCGCCTGATGTTTGAGCTCATTAACCCGTTCGGCAAGTTCGAGTTCCTTTTTGACTTTGCGGTTGTTGATTTGCAGACGCCAGAAAACCATAATAGTTGAAATCATGGCAATAACCGATATCATCAAAAGATCAAACCAGATTGTTTCAACAAATTTTGGCAGAATCCGAAAAGTGAGATAAGAGGTATCGCCCCAACCGGTGTTCTGTGCCTGGGCTCTGACCTGTAGTTTGTAAGTTCCAGGTTTCAGTGAGATGAAATTAAGAAAATCATTATCCATCTTAATCCACTCTTCATTCAATTTGCATTCATACCTTACCGTACCTGGTGAAGAGAAATTTAATGCTTTAAGGTCAATATAAATGTCATGCTGGTCGGGATTGAAAACCAAATCTTCTAAATTCGTATAAACAGAATCACCCGCCTTTAAACTGATAAACTTCACCTTGGGTAATGAAGGATGGTGGTTATCGAAGAGGCTTACATCCAGTATGGAAATGCCATTACTTGTTCCAACATAAATGTAGTTCTTTACGTTGTCGTAATAAAGTGATAATACTTCATCAGATGGTAATCCGGTTTGCTTGTTCAGATATTTACTTACACTCCCGTCAAGCATAAAAAGCCCCTTCATGTTACCTATCCAGATTCTGTTATTATTATCCATTACCATCGAAGTTGACGAGGATAAGTCATATCCATTTATGGTCGTGAAGGATTTAACCTTGCTTTCATCAAGAGAATAGCTGGCAATACCTTTTTCACCTGCAAACCAGACATTGTTTTTATCATCCTGAATGATTGAATTTATTCGTGAATTCAGCACCGGATCCGTTGGAAAGAATTTCTTATCCCAACTTTTCGGGGCGTCTGTCTTTAAGGTGATTCTGCAGATACCGAGGCTTGTTCCAATCCAAACGTTCTTGATATTATCTTCAAAAATCGTGTGGATTCGGTTTATCATTGTACTGTCGCCAAAAATGTGAAAGCGGGAGGAAGTTGGTAATCTGTATTTTAATGATCTTTGAACCAAAATTAAATTCCCGGTTCCTCCTGAAAGGTAGAGACCACCCGAAGTTTTACAAAAGGTCGGCCAGTCGAAAAGATTCAATTTTATTCCCTTGTAAGTTTTTTTTGTTACGTCGTTAAGGCCAAACGTGCCACCTATGTATAATTCATTTTCATCCTTAGTGATGCTATTGATAATTTCCGTTGTGGCCTTTTTCGATATGCCATCAATAATGTCGAATCGTCCTTTTTCTAAAACATTCAAACCATTAAAAGTTCCAATAAAAAGTTTTCCTGACCTCTCCATCATTATGGAATAAACACTATTACTGCTCATTCCGTCATTTTCATTATAGCTGGTCAGATAAAGATTATTCAAACACAGTACCCCTTTCCCATAGGTACTAACCCAGATATTCCCTTCATTGTCTTCCAGGTAATTATTGATCAGGGTATTCTGTAAGCCTGTTTTAATACCGATATTTATAATACTGTCTGAACCATGTTGAATGTAATAGAAACCTTTATTCATGATTGAAAACCAGATGTTATTCTGATTATCAATAAGAATTGCACAAACATCGTTATTGCCGGCTATGTTGATAGAATATTGCTTGATTACATGGTCTTTGTTTATTTGATATATCATGCCCCTCGTGCCAATAACATAGCTGCCGTCATTACTTTCAGCAAGACAAAAAACGTCTGTATCCGGTAAGCCATCAATAGGGATTTTTGTCAGCCTGGTCTTTTTAAAACTGTATAAACCTGTTGCAGATAAGGCAATAATT
Source organism: uncultured Prolixibacteraceae bacterium (assembly GCA_964355115.1). GTDB lineage: Bacteria > Bacteroidota > Bacteroidia > Bacteroidales > FEN-979 > JANXZO01. Next base: position 3,152 of record CAYHCQ010000130.1, read on the forward strand.
TCGTTGCTGTTTAATGACGTTAACTTGTTTATCTGAATCGGATAAGTGTTGATACTATGTGTTATAAGTCTCGTGTTCCTATTACTGATAGAATTTATAAATCCATGGGCGCGGTAGGCAAATATCTTTTGTTCATCCTTTTCCGTTGGGTCAAGTAACAAATAGGATGTCGCAAAACTCTTTCCACCAATTTTATCGCAATAATTTTCGATCCGTCCATTCTTAAGAACATTTACCCCTTTTTCATAATTACCTATATACAATTCGCCATTTATTCCTTCTGCAAGAGAGATGATTGAATTGGAATTTAGTCCTTGGTTTGTCCGGAAAGTCGTAAACTTTTTGCCATCGAATCTGCTCATTCCATTAATTGTCGCAAACCAGATATAACCTTCCCGGTCCTGAATTATACTGTATACTGTTGATGAGGCAAGGCCGTCGGCAGTGGTGTAATGATAATATGAAGGGGTTTGTGAAAACAGGCTGGCCAAATGAAGAAAGAGGATCAAGCTAAGGAGGAAACGCATTGCAGCCATTTTACAGGGAAGTCAGTACGGATTTAATCCTTTGAATAAAATCCGGAGCTTTTCTGCGCGATATCTCAACCCGGATTCCGTCGGTCATAATAACATAATTTCCGCTCAGATTTGAAAACTCTTTGATGTACCTCAGGTTAATCAGACTCGATTTGTGAACCCTGTAAAACTTCTCCTTCGGAAGGGTCTCTTCAAAATCTTTCAATGTGCGCGAAACCACTATTTTCTTCCCATTTTCAGTTATAATAGTAGTATAAGGCCCGTCGGCCTCAAGTCGGATAATCTCATCAATTACCAGCACGGTAAACCCATGAGAGGCTGGAATGACAAGTTTTCCTGCTTCTGATAGGGTCGACATCGCTTCAGGTTTTTGTTGCAACGATAATAGCTTTCTGATCGTTTGCTTCAGCTCCTTAATATTGATGGGCTTCAACAGATAATCAACGGCGCCGGCTTTTACAGCTTTTATGCCGTAATCATCATGGGCGCTGACAAAAACAACCAGAAAATCCCGTTCCTCATATTCTTTAAGGAAATCAAATCCGTCGAGCACCGGCATGTTAATATCAAGGAAAACCACATCAGGTTTGAGCGACATTACAAGCGCTTTAGCGCTGACTACAGATTCAGCCAAACCCAGAATATCCACCTCCGGACAATAGGATTCAATGATCATCCTGAGGTTTTCCCGTCCGTGGTGTTCATCGTCAACAATGATGGCGGTGATTTTTTGTTCTGCCTTCAAGAAATAGACTTATGTAATGGTTATGATGTCCGAATCCATAAAGATACGGCTAACAATTAACATACGTCCGATAAACCGGAATTAATTCTGATCTTCACTTTAGTAGTTACAGATATTTACGTACAATAAGATATTTTTTCTATCTTTCAGACATTATAGACAATCGCTGAATGAACATAATGATACAAAAAACACGCAACGGCACTGCCGACATGCTTAAGGGTTTCGCTGTGATTTTCATGATCCAGGTGCACATCATGGAGCAGTTTGCCACTACGGAACTGCATCAAACAGTTGCAGGGAAACTATCGATGTTTCTTGGTGGCCCCGCCTGTGCACCCGTGTTCCTTGTTGTCATGGGTTATTTTCTTGTTTCTCCTCACAAATCTGCCTTCCATTACCTGAAACGCGGGGGAATGTTGTTTGTCGGTGGCATTATTTTAAATATTGCCCGTTCAGCCAACTTGCTTATCCATATCGGTAACGGAGAGATGAACCTCGATCCCTGGCCTTTTATTCTGGGAGCAGATATTCTGACCCTTGCCGGAATCTCTCTGCTGCTTGTCGCAATTCTCCGTCAGGTGTTCAGGGAGAATGGCTGGGCATGGTTAATAATGGCTGTCGGGGTGATGGTGGCCGTACCTTTTCTTCCCACCGATGCGGGAGATGGTTCTCCTGTTGAATATCTCCTGGCTTTTTTCCGGGGACCCGCCGATTGGTCTTATTTTCCTCTCTTTCCCTGGTTCGCATACGTCCTTCTGGGATATGGCTTTCACTTGCTTGCTCACAGGTTTGGTTTTTTAATTAAACCGAACTCAAATTACCTTGCAATCTTCCTTCTTCCTGTCGCGGTTGGCCTCATTTTAACCATGTCATGGGCCGTGGGGATAACATCCAACCTGAAAGGGGATCATGGATATTATCATCATGGAGCTCTCTTCTTTTTGTGGATAGTCGGCTTTATTGCGGTTTGGCTCTTTACGTTGAATCAGGCCGAAAGTAATTTCGGAAACTATTGGATAATGAGAGTCCTGAAGTGGACAGGCCGGAAAGTAACCCTTATTTATATCATTCAGTGGCTGATCATAGGGAACATTGCAACATTGATTTTCGGAACGCAAGACCTTTTTCGGGTGGTTTTCTGGATCCCGGGAATTACCCTGGTAACTCTCCTCCTCGGATTGACATATGAAACATTAGTCAGAAGGTTCAGCCCGGCATGTAAATAACCCGTCTGGAATTCTTTTTATTTTTATGACGTATTATTACGTTACGTAAAAATATAGCGTATATTTGCGACATAAAATTCATCTTGCTACCTGTATGGCTTTTGCGAAAAGCGAACTGTTCGATTCCAAACTGAAGGATACATCGGCCTTATTTAAAGCCCTGTCGCATCCCGCGCGGCTTGCAATTTTAAAGTATCTTGCCGAAACCAATGTCTGCATTACAGGAGATATTTGCGTTGAATTACCCCTAAGCCGTACAACCGTGAACCAGCATCTGACCGAATTGAAAAAGGCGGGTCTGATCCAGGGAACCGTAGATGGCACAAAGGTGAACTACTGCCTCAATCCCCGAAAAGTGAAGGAACTGGGAAACCTCGCAAACTGCTTCTTTAAAGTGATAGACCAGGAATCAGGCTATAATTGTAAGTAGTAGATAAATAGCACATTAGCACATTAGCACATCAGCACATTAACAATTCTTGTATGCGCATCTTAATCCTTTGTACCGGTAACTCTTGTCGCAGCCAGATGGCGGAGGGCTTTTTGAAATCGCTTGATCCGGGGCTGGAAGTTTTTTCAGCAGGAACACACCCTGCCCCGCATGCCAATCGCAATGCAGTAGCAGTGATGAGCGAGGTGGGAATCGACATCTCTCAGAATCAACCCAAAAATGTTGACCTCTTTGTTGCCGAACCGTTTGATTTTGTAATTACGGTTTGTGGTGGGGCGCAGGAGGTTTGTCCGGCTTTTACCGGAGTCGTGAAAAATCGCCTCCATATGGGTTACGATGATCCTGCGGATGCTGTTGGTACAGCTGATGAGGTGATTGCAGTTTATCGGAGGGTAAGGGATGAGATCGGAGCTGGTTTCAAGGCTTTTTTTATGGAACAAATCAAGGGTAAACTCCCTGATAACAAACAGGATTGCGGATGTGAGGATGGCTGTTGTCCCCCGAAAAAGAAAAACCCGTTTACGAAGTGGATCTTCGCTGTCATTATCCTGGCGGCATTGGGTATCATAGCGTTTAAGATGTTCTGCCATCAAACGCCGAAAAACGAATCATGCTGTCCTCCGGGCTCTTCTGTTTTGTGTGATTCAACCAATAAAGCGACTGGCGATACAACAAAGGTAGCTCCCTGCGACACTACAAAAGGTTCGTCATGTTGCCCAAAAAAATAGCCGTATGAATTTGTGGATAAACGAGGTTTTAAGAAGTGAACATGCAACCGCTACGGTTTTGCTGGCGGTTTTTGCGCTGGGGGTGATCAGCGTGGTGACTTGTGGATGCAACTTTGCAGTGATTGGCGCAGTAGCAGGATATTCCGGTGCCAGTTCTGAAACAGGCCGTACAAAGGTAGTTTTTGTGAGAGGCGCCGCATTCCTCCTTGGTACCATGATCTCCATGGCAGTTATCGGTACTTTTTTTGGCTATGCAGGGCAACTAATTAGTGATTCCTTTGGCAATTACTGGAAAATAGCAGCCGGACTGATCTGGATCTTCTTCGGTCTCTATTCATTAGATTGGCTACCATTTAAAATTCCCGGAATTACAATCAAATCAAGGCAAACAGAGCAGAACCTGTTTTCAGCGATCCTTTTCGGACTTGCTATCGGAGGCCTCTCGAGTGCATTGAACTCTTGCTGCAACCCACTGTTTCCGGTTATCCTTGCTGCCTCATTCGTGAAGGGAAGCGCAGTTTGGGGATTCATGATGCTTACCATATTCTCACTGGGTTACGGGCTGCCTCTGACTGCCATGATGGTTGGATTGACGCTCGGTCTGGGCAAGGTCTCCAAGACTATGATGCTCGCCGGAACTATTGTAAAATACGTCGGAGGAATTTCCCTGATCGTTCTCGGGTTTTATTTTCTATTAACATTGTAGAAGTTTATGGTAGCCTCATACATCACAGGAACCATTGAAACATCAATGGGTGTATTGCCACGGATTTCAACTGTCTGGAGTATTTCCGATAGGTTCAGTACATTGAAAGTACGCTGGTCGATCGGACGGATGAAATACCGTGTGAAGCCGGGTATCTATGCTGTTGGCAGCCCGTCTAAGAATGCCCGGGTATTTGTAACCGGAAACTATAAACTGAGTTTTGACCACCTACGGTGCGCTCTGGAAGGGATCGACTGCTGGATCCTTGTGATCGACACCAAAGGGATCAATGTATGGTGCGCTGCGGGAAAAGGAACCTTTGGCACCAGGGAACTAGTCAGCCGAATACAGGCTCATCAACTTGCTCAGGTTGTCGACCACCGGAAGATCATCCTTCCTCAACTAGGAGCAACAGGTGTCGCCGCCCATGAGGTGAAAAAAATGACAGGATTTTCAGTGATTTACGGGCCTGTGAAAGCGGAAGATATTGAGGCGTTTCTCGCAAACGGGCTGAAAGCAACCGATGAAATGCGAAGGGTGAGATTCCCGCTCACCGACCGGCTCAAGCTGATCCCGGTGGATGTGTTCTACGGAAAATATTACATGCTTGCTGTCCCTGCCGCTTTCCTCCTGTTGTCCGGAATATATCCCGGAGGATATTCTGTTGATCTGGCCGTTGAATCAGGATGGAAAGCTACGGTCAATCTCTATGGTGGATACCTGGCAGGTTGTGTTCTTGCCCCGGCATTGCTTCCCTGGATCCCGTTTCGCCGCTTCTCACTCAAAGGGCTGATTACAGGGTGGCTTGCGGCTTTTCTCCTGCTTCTTGCAGGGACTATGGGAACTACAATAACAGAAAGGATCTCATGGTTCCTGATGATGGGTGCCCTCTCCTCATTTATGGCTATGAATTTTACCGGATCCTCCACCTTTACGTCGCTGTCGGGGGTTCAGAAAGAGATGAAAACAGCATTGCCTGTACAGATTATCATGGCCTCGCTGGGCCTGGCAGGATGGATTCTAAACCGATTTTTTGCCTTATGAGTGGATTTGTTTATTTACCCGATGTTGTTACACTGGAACTAGATTCATCCAGATGCAATGGCTGCCGTATGTGTACCATCGTATGTCCGCACGCCGTCTTTGTGATCGAAAATAAAAAGGCGGTGATTCGTTACAAGGATCTTTGCATGGAGTGCGGCGCCTGTGCTAAAAACTGCGAACCCGGCGCCATCGCAGTGAAGTCAGGTGTAGGCTGTGCCGCAGGGATCATCAACGGGATTCTCCGGGGGACAGAACCCTCATGTGATTGTGATTCGTCTTCAGGTTGTTGTTGATCTTCAGTTTTTTAAAATTTCAAATCTTCAAATTAATATTTGATGAAAACACGCTTAAAATTTCTCGACAGATTTTTAACACTCTGGATCTTCCTGGCAATGGCGATAGGCGTATTCTGGGGCTGGCTCTTCCCGGGCATTGCAGGCTTCTGGAATTCGATGTCGTCGGGCACAACGAATATCCCTATCGCCATCGGCCTGATCGTAATGATGTACCCGCCGCTGGCCAAAGTAAAATATGAGGAACTGGGCGATGTGTTTAAAAATACAAAGATCCTGGGCTTGTCACTTGTGCAGAACTGGCTGATCGGACCTGTGCTGATGTTCCTGCTGGCGATTCTCTTCCTTCAGTTTAACATCGACTACATGTACGGTCTTATCCTGATTGGCCTCGCCCGTTGCATTGCGATGGTTATTGTGTGGAACGAACTGGCGAAGGGTGACAATGAATACTGTGCCGGACTGGTGGCCTTCAACTCCATCTTCCAGGTGTTG
>CAYHCQ010000131.1:0-9287 GCA_964355115.1 uncultured Prolixibacteraceae bacterium
TAATATCGGCCTTCATCAAATCGATGCGGGGCAGCGACCCTAATGCAGCTGTCTACTGGCTTGCCCGTATGATCCAGGCAGGTGAGGATCCCAAATTCATTGCCCGCCGGATGCTGATCCTGGCTTCCGAAGATATTGGCAATGCCAATCCCAATGCGCTGCTTCTTGCAACTTCCTGTTTTCAGGCCGTGGAGGTCATCGGCTATCCCGAATGCGACCTTATTCTCTCACAAACCGCAATATACCTGGCCTGTTCCGCAAAAAGTAACGCCTCCATCACAGCCATCCGAAGCGCCCAGAAATCACTGAGGGAACAAGGGGACCTGCCCGTACCATTGCCGATCCGCAATGCCCCGACCAACCTTATGAAAAAGATCGGTTATGGGAAAGATTACAAATACGCCCACGATTACGACAACAATTTTATCGAGATGGAGTTTTTACCAGATAAAATAAAGAACTCCAGGTTCTATGATCCCGGCAACAATCCCAGGGAGAATGAACTCAGGATGCGGTTAAAGGCGCTGTGGAAGGGAAAGTACAGGTATTGAGATAATTGGTAATTGATAATTGATAATTGATATATGATGTATCCTTCTGTGAAAAATTTGTCGAATATTGAGTCGGGGATGTTTTTTCTGATCGCCGGGCCGTGTGTTGTTGAAAATGCAGAGATGCCGCTTGCAATTGCAGAGCGGATTAATGCTATAGCTGACCGGCTTGGGATTCCATATATATTTAAAGCATCCTACAAAAAAGCCAACCGGTCGCGTTCGGATTCCTTTACCGGGATAGGTGATATTGAAGGGCTTGAAATTATTTCAGAGGTTGGAAAACGGCTGAAAATTCCTGTGCTTACAGATATTCATACCGAAGCGGAGGCGAGGCTTGCCGCCGATTATGCCGATGTTTTGCAGATACCGGCATTCCTTTGCCGGCAAACTGAGCTCCTGGTTGCAGCAGCAGAAACCGGAAAAGTCATCAACATTAAAAAAGGGCAATTTGCAAGCGCAGGATCGATGAAACATGCTGTGGATAAGGTAATCCAGGCTGGCAATTCCAATGTCATGCTAACCGAGCGGGGGACTACCTTCGGCTACAGCGACCTGGTGGTGGATTTCAGAAATCTGCCCGACATGCAAAAATTTGGCGTACCTGTGGTGATGGACATAACCCACTCGCTTCAGCAGCCTAACCAGGCTTCGGGAGTTACCGGCGGACTTCCCGACAGGATTGAAACCATTGCCAAAGCTGCCATAGCGGTGGGCGCCGATGGTATTTTCATCGAAACCCACCCCGATCCTTCCAATGCAAAGTCGGATGGAGCGAATATGCTTCAACTCGACCTGCTTGAAGATCTTTTGGAAAAACTGGTGAGAATAAGGAAGGCTATTGTATCTCCAGCCCTTTAATACCTCCGGTTGCCTTGTGGAACTGAACCTTCCATTTACCTGAAGGAAGAAATGCAACCACGCCCAGCTGGCTAACCAGGCATTGCGTCTCTTCCTGGGTATTCTCATCAAGTTTCACTGTAACGCGCGTGACTTCAGGAATACGATAGGAAAATCCCTGAACCTTTGTCTCCTTTTCAGCCTTTTTCAGGTAATTTGACACACTTGTGGTATTGCCGACACGCTGAATTTTTATCGTGACAATTTTTCCTCCCGGTTCATCGAGGTCGATCACCCCCTTGCTCTTCAGAAATTTAAATATGGGGATCTCGGTGTTGATCTGATTGGAAATTGGAATATACTTATAGCTGAAATTCAACGTTTTATGCACACTTATCCCGGTAAAAAGCTTCAGGTACTCCTTTTCCATCGTTTTCAGCTGGGTATCCATATACTCCAGGGTTTCACGGTTGTAGTTCACCTCCTGATAGCCGCTGATCAGGTTGAACCTGTTGTCCTTGATCTTGGAGATAAAATCTGCAGCCTCCTTGGCCTTCTGTTCCGGTGACTTTTCCACCATCGTCCGCTTGTAATACTGACGTTCAACAGTCAAGGTATCGATATTGAACTTTCTGACGATCGTGTCAACCTTCTCAAAAACGCTCACATCGGCAGAATACTTGAACAATTCACCAAAAGCATCCTTATCTGTTTCCAGTGGCGGGGCATCCTTTTTCAGCAGACGGTCAATGGTCGTATCCTGGATGTCGTTGATTGTGCCAAGAATTACACCCGCGTCGGTAAGCGAAAGCAACCCTGCCTTCTCTCCTTTTGAGATTTTATCGCCAAGCTCAATGAAATAGTACTGGTCGGGATCGGGCTCTGCAAATGTTGTGATGGATATCTCGCTAATCCGGTATTCAACCGTGTTGGCGGGTACAACGTTTTTCAGTCCGAGGAGACGCAACGCATAGTCGGCATAGGGCCCTTTATAGTTCTCGATCCTGTCTATTTTTACCTCGATCTTTACAACCGTCCTTGGAAGTGAATAGAATATTCCCTCCTTTATTTGGGGAATTGCATTATTGTCGATTTTAAGCACATTAATCTGTGCCGACACCATTCCGGCAAAGAACAGCTGCAAAAGAATTAATATAATGAATGATCTCTTCATGACTGGTTTTTTAGCGTGTAAATAAGAGTTCGCGATATTTTGGCAAAGGCCATAATTCGTCGTCGATGAGCAGTTCAAGTTTATCGGCATGATAGCGAATCTTCTCAAAATAGGGAACCACCTTTTCGCTGTAGGCATACGCCTTGTGTTCAACCTCCTCAATCCTGTTGGCAACCTTCCTGGTTTCGATCATCTCATTAACGTACGACTTGATCTTATCAACATGCTCCGAGATCTCTGTGATGGTCTCCATCTGGTTCTGAGAGAGTTTGCCATAAGTTTTCAGATCAAGAACCTGTTTAAGTCCCTTTACATTTTCGATAAGTGTGTTCTGATATTTGATGGCTACCGGGATGATATGATTTCCGGCCAGGTCGCCCAGAACCCGCGATTCGATCTGCAACTTCTTCGTGTAATTTTCGAGACGTATCTCCTGCCTTGCCTCGAGTTCACGCTTGCTCAGAACATTGTTGCGTTCAAACAGCTCGATGGTACGCCGGGTAACGAATGCCTTGAGCGCGTCGGGTGTTGTTTTGTGATTTGAAAGTCCGCGTCTGGCAGCCTCTTTAACCCATTCAGCCGAGTAGTTATTCCCTTCGAACCGGATATTCTTCGACTCTTTTATATATTTTTTGATCACCTGGAGAAGGGCATCATCCTTGCGAACTTTTTTAGCAATAAGACCATCGACCTCATTCTTGAATTTCCGAAGCTGGTCGGCAACGATAAGGTTGAGCACGATCATGGGGGGTGCACAAGTCTGTGAAGAGCCTACAGCCCTGAATTCGAACTTATTCCCGGTGAATGCGAAGGGTGAGGTTCGGTTTCTGTCGGTGTTATCAAGCAGGATTTCGGGGATCTTCGGAAGGTTTTTCAGCAATCCGTTATCGGTTTCAGTGCTGATGGCTACCTGTTTTCCGGCCTTTTCGATGGCATCGAGCATCTGGGTAAGCTGGGCGCCGATAAATACGGAGATGATGGCAGGAGGAGCTTCATTGGCACCAAGGCGATGTTCGTTGCCCGGGGATGCTATGATCGCCCTGATGAGGTCGGCATTTTCATGAACTGCTTTAAGAATGTTTACCAGAAAGGTAAGGAACCTGATGTTCGATTTAGGTGTTTTGCCGGGGGAAAGGAGGTTCTCCTTTGTATTGGTGGCAAGTGACCAGTTGTTGTGCTTTCCTGAACCATTTACACCGCTGAACGGTTTCTCATGCAGGAGCACCTTAAAATCGTGTCTACCGGCAACCTTGTCGAGCAGGTGCATCATGAGCTGGTTGTGGTCGATGGAGAGGTTTACCTCTTCAAATACCGGGGCGCATTCATACTGGTTTGGCGCCACTTCATTGTGCCTTGTCTTCACCGGAATTCCCAGTCGGTGGGCCTCCAGCTCAAACTCCTGCATAAAAGCCAGAACGCGCTGAGGGATGGTACCGAAATAGTGGTCTTCCAACTGCTGGTCCTTGGCGGAAGAGTGGCCGAACAGCGTCCTTCCGGTCAACACAAGATCGGGACGGGCAAGGTAAAGAGCGCTGTCGACCAGGAAATACTCCTGCTCCCATCCGAGTGTTGAAAAAACTTTGGTAATATCCTTATCGAAGTACTGGCACACATCTGTCGCTGCCTTATCGATGCTGTAAATCGCCTTGAGAAGCGGCGTTTTAAAGTCGAGGGCCTCACCGGTATAGGAAACGAACACCGTCGGAATACAGAGTGTACGGTCCATGATAAAGGCAGGAGAGGTCGGATCCCAGGCAGTATATCCACGTGCTTCGAAAGTACTGCGTATGCCTCCACTCGGAAAGCTGGAAGCATCGGGTTCCTGCTGGGTCAGCTCACTTCCGCGGAATTTTTCGATACCCTGTCCACCTTCAACAGGATCGACAAAGGCGTCGTGTTTCTCGGCCGTAGCCCCGGTTAACGGCAGAAACCAATGGGTGTAGTGGGTAGCGCCTTTGCTCATGGCCCAGGCCTTTATACCGGCAGCCACCTGGTCGGCGATTTTGCGGTCGATCTTTTCCCCTTTCTCGATCGAATTCATGACCTGGTTATAAGCCTCTTCGGTAAGGTATTCGCGCATGGCAGCGCGGTTGAAAGTAAGTTCGCCAAAATATTCGGAAGCTTTCTGATTCGGGAACTGCACCTCACGGTGGTTGCGGTTCATGGCAGAATGCAATGCTTTAAAACGAAGGTTATCCATTATAATTCAGATTAAATGAAACAAACAGCCAGCCGGTAACCTGTAAAATGTCCTGAAGATGTTTGGTATTTCAGGAATTTCGTTTGCGCAGGATCAGAAGGCCAGCAAATGTAATAAATCCATTTAAAATCAGCAGTTCAAACCCGAACTTGTAGCCATGGAAGATATTAACAGAATACTCACTCAGCACATAGCAGATCATGGGTGAAAGCAGTGCAACGAGGGGCACCCATTTGTCGTTTAGCCCGTATCTGGTGAAAAGTCCGAAGGTGTAAAGGCCAAGTAAGGGTCCGTAGGTATAGCCGGCAACGGTGAATAACTTATCGATGACAGCCCGGTCGTTGATTGCCCGGAACAAAACAATCACGCCAAGAAGCACAAATGCGAATGCAATATGCACCATATAACGTATCCGCTGCCTGCCCTTTTCGTCGAGATCGGTCCGCTTGTTCAGACCAAGAAAGTCAATACTGAAAGAGGTGGTTAGTGACGTGAGCGCCCCGTCGGCGCTGGGATAGGCCGCTGAGATAAGGCCAATAAGGAATACTAGTCCGGCCAGCGGCCCAAGGTGGGTAATGGCAATAACCGGGAACAGTTCATCGGTACGGGCCGGCATTTCGATTCCCTTGAAAGAGCTGAACAGATATAGTGAAGCACCCAGGAACAGGATCAGAAAATTCACTACCACCATGATCCCCGTGTAGGTAAACATGTTTTTCTGAGCATCCTTCAGCGACCGGCAACTCAGATTCTTCTGCATCATCTCCTGGTCGAGTCCCGTCATTACAATGGCAATAAATGCCCCGCTGAGCAATTCCTTGACGAAGAAACGTTTGTCACTCCAGTCTGTGAACACCATTTTTGAGTAGTTGCTGGCAAACACATTATCGATCATTGTGCCGAAATCCAGCCCCATGTTATCAACAATAAGATAAATGGATACCAGCAGCGCCATGAGCATGAAGGTTGTCTGGATAAGGTCTGTCCAGATGATCGTTTTGATCCCGCCCTTGAAGGTATAAGCAAGAATAAGCAGGATAAAGACCAGCACGGTGATAAAAAAGGGAACACCGTAAGCGTCGAAAACAAAGATCTGCAGAACGTTAACAACGAGAAACATGCGGAATGAGGCCCCGATAACACGCGAAAGAATGAAATAGAAGGCTCCTGTTTTATAGGACCAGAAGCCGAACCGAGTTTCAAGGTAGGAGTATATGGAGGTCAGGTTCAGCCGGTAATAGAGGGGAAGGAGGATGGTACCGATGACGATATAACCAAAAACATAACCTATAACCACCATCATATATGAGAATCCTGCAGTTCCCACCCATCCGGGCACCGACATGAAGGTAACCCCCGACATGGAGGCGCCGATCATCCCATAGGCTACCACAAACCAGGGCGAGGCCTTATTCCCGATGAAAAAGGTGCGGTTGGTTGCTTTCCTGGAGGTGAGCCAGGTAATGATAAACAGCAGGACCGTATAAACAATAAAACAGAGGAGGATCAGTGAGGGAGCCAAAGGAATGGGGTTAGATGGTGAGATTATAGTGCATTGGCGAAGGATTTCAGGTTGGGGAAACAGTAGTTGATAAGGTGGGGATGGTTCTTTGCCGGAGAGGGATCTTCGGAGAGAAAAACGGTTTTCATCCCTACCCGTTTGCCGAAAACCATATCAGAGATGGAATCGCCTGCCATCACTGATGTTTTAAACCGTATCTCGGAAAATTCCTTCCTGGCCCGCAGAGCCATACCAATACCTGGTTTGCGCAGGATGGATCGCTCGGATTCAAGATGCGGGCTAAAATAGACAGCATCTATTCTGCCTTCGTTTTCTGCCACCTTTTCCAGCATCAGCAGGTGAATCCCATTCACCTCCTTTTCAGACATTAACCCTTTTCCTACCCCCTGCTGGTTGCTGACCACGATGATCCTACCAAAAATACCGGAGAATTTTCTGATAGACTCCAGAACGCCGGGAAGAAACTCAAACTGATTCCAATCGCTTACATAACCTCCTGCAATCCGACGATTGATCACCCCATCGCGGTCGAGGAACAAGGTCCAGTTGCTGTCAATCGGTAAATGCTGCAAACTCATGCTGTGCTTTGTTAAAATCGTCAGGGATGCCGATATCCAGAAAGTAACCCGAAGCCGGGAATCCAAACATCCGGGTATGCGGACAGAGCCGTTCAAAACACTCCTTCTCAATCGAAAACCGGCCTCTGAACTCAGGGTCCATCAATAACAGTTTTTCGATCACATAAACACCGCCGTTGATGAAACCCGGTACTGCATTTTCATTTTTCTCTGTAAATGATAATATCCTGCGGTTTCTGTTCATCTCTACCCTCCCATACCGACCCGTGTTATCGAGTTTACGCAGTGCCAGTGTTGCATCTGCTTTACGCTTGAGGTGTTGTTCCAGCATCGGTCCGAAGTCAAACCGGAACAGGCTGTCGCCGTTCATCACGAATGCCCTTTTATCCCTGATCTTCCAGAATGCAAGCCGGATCCCGCCCCCGGTTCCCAAGGGTTCTTCCTCAATAGCATAATCGATCTCAAGTGTCCTATACCGGATTCCAAAATGGTCCATGATAACCTCCCGCATGTAGCCAACCGATAAGACTACACGTGAAACGCCCTGCGAAATCAGGTATTCCATAAGGTATTCGAGGAAAGGGCGGCCATGGATGAGAGCCATCGACTTAGGCACATCGCTGACAACTTTCTGCAAACGTGTACCGAATCCACCTGCCAGGACGATTGCTTCCAAGGTCAGCCTTCTTTAGGGAACAGTGCAGTTTCCACGAGTTCGCAGATGATGTGGCCGATCATGATATGAGATTCCTGAATCCGGGGGGTATCGGTTGAAGGAACATTTAGCAAAAAATCGCAAAGCTCCTTCATCGCGCCCCCGGTTTCACCGGTAAGGCCAACGGTTATAATTCCAAGTTCTCTGGCAGTTTCAAAAGCCCTGATAATATTCTTTGAATTTCCGGAGGTGGAGAGGCCGATCAGCACATCGCCTTCCGACCCGATGCCCTTAAGCAGCCTCGAATATACCTCTTCAAAGGAGTAATCATTGGCAACTGCAGTAAGGTAAGAGGTATTTACATGCAGTGCTTCAGAAGGCAATGGCGGCCGGTCATAATAAAACCGACCTGAGAATTCCGCAGCCAGATGCTGGGCATCTGCCGCACTGCCTCCGTTACCGCAGAAAAGCACCTTGCCCCCGTTGCAGAAAGTTTCGGCACAGGTCTGGGCAACATCGCGGATCTGCTGAATGAAGTCGGCATCGGCCAGGATCTTCTGTTTGGTCTCTATGGAGTGGTGGATGGATTCTGTAATTCGCATATATCAAATATAAAATGGTAAAATGGTAAAATCATGATTCCATGCGAAAGTACAAAATTAGAATTTATCCCGGTGGATGATCTGATCGATGGTCCATGTCGTCAATCCCTTCGAGGCAAATTCATATCTTTTTGTCTGACCGCCGAATCGCTTAAGCGCTTCAACGACCTTCGACCTGGTATTTCCCGGACAGTAAAAGAATATGAAGCCACCGCCGCCGGCACCCGAGATCTTTCCACCAGTGGCGCCACTTTTTATGGCCTCCTCATAAATCTCATCGATGAACGGATTACTCACTCCTTCTGCCAGATTCTTTTTAAACTTCCATCCGAAGTCGAGGATTTCGCCGATCTTATCCAGCTCCCCTTTCAGAATGGCCTCTTTCATCATCACGGCCTGTTCTTTGAGTTTATGCATTGCCTCAAGCGATTTCTCATTTCCGGCCAACACGTTTTTTGTTTGCTGTTCGATGATTTTTGAAGAGAGCCGGCTTGTTTCGGTATGGTAGAGTATCAGGTTGTGGGCCAGTTCATCAAGGTATTTCTCCCGGATCCTCAATGGGTTAACGATCACCTTGTCCTCTTTGAAAAACTCCATAAAGTTCACACCTCCAAAAGTAGCCGCATACTGATCCTGCTTCCCTCCTGCCATATTCAGGTCGACACGTTCAATTTCGTAGGCCAGGTGAGCCAGGTCATATTCTCCCAGCGGGAGGTTGAGCCATTCTGCGAAGGCTCCCACAATGGCAACAACCAGTGTTGATGAGGTTCCCAGCCCGGATCCCGGAGGAGCATCGACATAGGTCGACAATTCAAAGGAGAGTGGTTTTGGTGCAAAATCGCGGACAATACGGTTGTATATTCCCTTATGCAGGTCGAGATTGCCGTCAACCGCTAACCTGTCTGCCGAGTCGAGGGTATAAACCTCCTGCTTGTCGATAGAGTTAAAGACTATCTTGCCATCATTCCGTGGCTGGATAGTGGCATAGGCATACATGCTGATGGTCGCATTCAGGATTGCCCCGCCGTAAATCTCGGAGAACGGAGCCACATCGGTTCCGCCGCCTGCCAGGCCGAGACGAAGGGGTGCTTTGCTGCGGATTATCATAAAGAGTTAAGAGTTAAGAGTTAAGAGACCAACATTATAAAAAATAACGCAAACGAAA
>CAYHCQ010000132.1:0-9205 GCA_964355115.1 uncultured Prolixibacteraceae bacterium
GGTGACGCGGTGACGTGGTGACGCGGTGACGTGGTGACATGGTGACATGGTCACTTGGTCACTTGTTCACTCGGTCACTTGTTCACTTGCTAAAATATTTTTGTTGTTATTTGACATTTTTACGTTTGTATATACAAATAAAAGATTTAATTTTGCTGCATGGATTGTGAACGCGAAACCTATTGCAAGTGCCTCTACTATGCCTCAAACGCCCTGACGCGAAAAATCACACGCATGGCTGAAAAGGCATATAAGCCACTGGGAATGGCTCCATCTTACGCCTTCCTGCTGATGACCGTCATTCGCCGCCCGGGCATTAACGCCGGAGAGATTGCATCGATAATGCAACTCCAGCCTTCCACGGTTACCCGTTTTGTCGAGAAACTGGAGAAGGAGAAGTATGTCCAGCGCGTGCAGGATGGGAAATTCGTAGCTGTGTTCCCGCTGAAACAAGCACAGGCGATAGAGGAGGAACTGAAAAATGCATGGTTTTCGCTTTACACTGCTTACACCTCTTTGCTTGGTGAAGAGGATGCTGCCAGGTTGACCTCTGGCATCTATGATGCATCATGCCGCCTGCCTGAAAATTGATTTTTTAATTAATCGATTGTATATACAAATTAAAATTCATATGAAAAAGAGAATTGGAATACTCGGCTCAGGAGTTGTGGGGCAAGTCCTGGCCAATGGTTTTATCAAACATGGATACGAAGTGATGATTGGAACCAACGATCCGGCAAAGCATGCTGCACTCAAAGAACAGACATTGGGAAAAGCCTCAATTGGGAATTTTGAAGAGACCTCTATATTTGGCGGGATTGTTGTACTGGCTACCAAGGGAACTGCAGCTGAAAGTACGATCCTGAAACTCGGCGCCCACCTTGCCGGGAAGACCGTAATCGACACCACCAATCCCATTGCCGACATCGCGCCGGTCAATGGTGTACTGCAATACTTCACCGCAACCGGAGAATCTCTTCTGGAGCGGCTCCAGAAACTGGCCCCGGAGGCGAATTTCGTGAAGGCCTTCAATTCTGTCGGAAATACCTTCATGGTCAATCCCGATTTCAAGGGTACCCTCCCGTCGATGTTCCTTTGCGGAAACGACGACAATGCCAGAACAGAGGTCACCGGGATCATCAGAACCTTTGGATGGGAGCCTGAAGACATGGGCAAAGCTGAAGCAGCCAGGGCTATTGAACCATTGTGCATCCTCTGGTGTATCCCAGGCTTCACCAAAAATGAGTGGAGCCATGCATTTAAAATCCTGAAACATTAATCCTAACCTAAAACAAATCAGATTATGAGTACATATGTTATCACCGGGGCCACCGGCCATACCGGAAAACCAATCGTCCTTGGGCTTCTTGCACAGGGTCATACCGTACGGATTATCAGCCGGAGTGCAGAAAAGGCTAAGGAACTGACCGATAAGGGAGCCATCCTGTACACAGGAGGCACTACAAATGTGGAGTTCCTGCGAAAGGCATTCGAAGGCGCTGAAGCAGTTTATGTGATGATCCCTTTCGACATGGCAACGTCCGATTATACCGCCATGCAGGTGGAAAATGCAACTGCCATCGGTGCAGCTCTGACCGGCAGCAGCGTAAAGTATGCAGTCACCCTAAGCAGTGTGGGGGCTCACCTTACCGAAGGCGCCGGCGTCGTTCAAGGTCTCGAGCGGATGGAGAAGATCATGAATGCCATTCCCAACCTGAATGTAAGGCATCTGCGTGCCTCCTATTTCATGGAAAATACTATGGCACAGGTACAAACCATTAAATTCATGGGAGCCATGGCCTCTCCGGTGCTTGGAGACCTGAAAGTACCCATGGTAACCACCGGCGACATTGCTGCTGTTGCACTGAAACGGCTCATCGCACTCGATTTTACAGGGAAAACTCACGAGTATATACTTGGCCAGCGTGACGTTACCTACAACGAGGTTGCCCGAATATTGGGTGAAGCAATAGGGATGCCTGACCTGAAATACAATGCAGTTAGTTATGACGATGCAAAAAATGCAATGACGATGATGGGCATGGGGCAAAGTGTTGCCTCAAGGCTCGTTGAATTCGTAAAGGCCATGAACGAAGGCAAAGTCATGGGTGAAGCTGTGAGAACTCCAGAGAACACCACACCGACCAGCATCGAACAATTCGCGCATATTTTCAAGTTTGTTTACGAGAGTTAATGCTTATAATCAATGCTTTCAAAGCCGGTTCCGCATGGACCGGCTTTTTAATTATCTTTGCACCATTATTTGAGGAATCAACATGTTAGATAAATTAGAAGCCATAAAGCAGCGATTCGATGGTCTCCAGGAGCAGATGAACGATCCTGCCGTGATTGGCGATATGAAGCGTTACATCAAGCTCAACAAGGATTACAAGGAATTGTACCCCATTATCGAGGCCTACGGACAATACAAAAGCGTACTATCGAACATCGACGGCGCCAAGGAGATCATCCACAACGAAAAGGATGAGGAGTTCCGTTCCATGGCAAAGGAAGAGCTCAATTTACTTATTGCCGAGCGCGACAAGATGGAGGAGGATATCAGGATGATGCTGGTTCCCGCCGATCCCGAAGATGGTAAGAATGCAGTTGTCGAAATCCGCGCCGGAACAGGAGGAGATGAGGCGAGTATTTTTGCCGGAGATCTTTTCCGCATGTACAGTAAATTCAGTGAAAACAAGCGATGGAAGGTTGATCTGGTTGATTTCACTGAAGGCACTATGGGCGGCTATAAAGAGATTATCTTCAACATATCAGGTGAGGGGGTATATGGCCAGATGAAATACGAATCGGGTGTTCACCGTGTACAGCGCGTCCCCCAGACCGAAACACAGGGCCGCGTTCACACATCCGCAGCCACGGTTGCAATTCTTCCGGAAGCCGACGAATTTGATGTGGAAATAAAACAATCCGATATAAGAAAAGACACATTCTGCTCTTCGGGTCCGGGCGGACAGTCAGTGAATACGACCTATTCGGCCATTCGCCTGACACACATCCCCTCCAACATCGTGGTCAGCTGCCAGGATGAAAAATCGCAAATGAAAAATTTCGAGAAAGCCATGAAGGTTCTCCGTTCACGACTTTACGAACTCGAACATCAAAAGTACCTCGACGAAATATCCAAAAAACGCAAGACAATGGTCTCCACCGGCGACCGTTCAGCCAAAATCCGCACCTATAACTATCCGCAGAGCCGGGTTACCGACCACAGGATCAACATGACGTTATATAATCTGCCGGTAGTCCTCGATGGAGATGTGCAGGGACTGATCGATGCGCTTCAGCTGGCTGAAAATGCTGAGCGGCTTAAGGAGGCAGGAACTGAGTAATGAGCTAATGTGCTAATGTGCTAATGTGCTAAAGTACTAATTTGAAACTTATTATATGGATCGTACTGAACTGATTCGGCTTATTTTTTCGAAGAAATCATTTCTCTGTATCGGGCTGGATACCGACTTAACCAAGATTCCGCAGCACCTGCTCACGACTGCTGACCCGATATTTGAATTCAACAAGGCGATCATTGATGCAACGCACGACCTTGCGGTTGCCTATAAACCCAACTTTGCCTTTTATGAATGCTACGGCGCTAAGGGATGGGAAAGTCTTACCAGGACAATGCAATACCTTGATTCGGCCTATCCTGGGCAGCATTTCACCATTGCTGATGCAAAGCGGGGTGATATCGGCAATACATCTCAGCAATATGCCCGTGCGATGTTCGATCCGGAATCGTCGGGACTTGATTTTGATGCTGTCACAGTGGCACCGTACATGGGCGAAGATTCTGTAAAACCATTCCTCTCCTACCCCGGAAAGTGGATCATTGTTCTCGCCCTGACATCAAACAAAGGAGCTGAGGATTTCCAGTTCTTCACCAGTGATAACACTAAACTTTTCGAACACGTCCTTTCCCTGTCGTCAACCTGGGGTAGCCATGACAACATGATGTACGTAATTGGCGCCACCAAAGCCGAGATGCTGACCGATGTCCGCCGCATTGTTGGCGACCATTTCCTCCTTGTTCCCGGTGTTGGCGCCCAGGGCGGAAGTCTGCAGGAGGTCGCAAAATACGGACTTACGAAAGATTGCGGCCTGCTGGTAAATTCAAGCCGCAATATCATCTACGCCTCCAAAGGAGAAGATTTTGCTGAAAAAGCAAGAGCAGAGGCACTTAAGGTACAAATGGAGATGGCAGATTTGCTGATTAATCAACAATTGTAATCCATCCGTGAGTGTCGGGTTCAAGTCCTTCTTGAAGTCCCTTTAATTTTGAATAGAGTTTCTGAGAAATAGTTCCAGGCTGACCATTTTTACAGTATTTGTACTCTTTCCCTGTATCGCGGTCATGGATGAGGCAGATGGGAGAGATAACGGCAGCCGTGCCACATGCACCCACCTCCTCGAATGTTTCCAGTTCATCAACAGGAATATGGCGCCTTTCAACCTTCATACCCATCTCCTCAGCCAGAACCCTGAGCGACATATTGGTAATCGAAGGAAGGATCGACACTGAATCGGGGGTTACATACGTATTGTCTTTGATACCGAAGAAGTTTGCGGGACCAGCTTCATCGATGTATTTTTTTTCACGGGCATCCAGAAATATGCAGGAAGCATATCCATCCTGATGGGCACGGTCGCCGGCACGAAGGCTGGCAGCATAGTTTCCTCCAACCTTGATGTGGCCGGTCCCCAGGGGTGCAGCACGGTCGAAATCACGTACTATCTGCATCCTTACCGGATTGAACCCCTCCTTAAAATAGGGTCCTACGGGTCCTACAAATACCATGAACATATACTCTTTTGCCGCTTTTACCCCTACCTGGGCACCGGTACCGATCAGTAATGGGCGGATATATAGTGATGCGCCTTCACCATAGGGTGGAACATATTTCAGGTTCAGCCTCACAGCCTTTAGTACGACCTCCGTAAACAATGCAACCGGCACTTCGGCCATCATCACTCCCTGGGCTGATTTGATCATGCGTTTTGCATTCTCCTCCAGGCGAAAAATACGAATCTTGCCGTCTTTCCCGGTAAATGCTTTTAGACCTTCGAATGCCTCCTGTCCATAATGCAGGCAGGTTGCAGCCATGTGCATGGTGATGTTCTCTGAATCGGTGACTTCCGGTTCACCCCACTTCCCGTCTTTGAAATAACAACGGACATTGTAGTCTGTCTTAAAATAACCAAAGGGCAGATTCTTCCAATCGATCGGATTCATATAGGTATGTTTTAGTTTGTGTTTCAGAAGGAAAGACATCGTAAAATTAGAAATTTTCTTCCTGATTCCTATACGATCTTAAAAAAAATCAAGAAGTCCGGATACCAAAACCATTCTGATCACAATGATAAAAATGGGCCATAATGTCACATATACGAATTGAACCTCCACAGATACTTATTGTTCCTTGTTCAGAGGATGGTCACGGTATATTTTTGTATTATAAATAACAACGCCATGTATACAGAGACAGAAAACTTAGAAAGCGAAAGTAACGCTCTATTCACGCTGACAACAGTCGGATTTTTCATCCTCAACACCGCCCTGGTTGTTTTGATGATTGTCAAGATCTGGCCGTAAATAATTTACAAACATCACGGCAGATTATTTCAGAAACCGTGCGGTCAAGTCCATTTGTGATGTACATTTGTATGTCAATATAATAACACATGGACGATTTTAACACACCTCCGCAGAGCGACCTTCCGGAAAGCGAAGAGGAATACACGATAAAAAACTCTGCATTTATTGTCATCTCCATAATTATAGGGCTGCTGCTGGCACTTTGGTTTACACTATAGTACCAGTTCCCGTGTCATACCTTAACTGACAATTCAGGTCATTCCGGGTATTTTAAATCCTGCCAACCTTTCCCTCTTGTCATTTTGTCAGCGCTGCTGCCATGGCACTCTGTTTGTCCATGCGGCAGTCAATCAAAACCAATAAACTCGTAAACCATGCAAAAAGGTAAAATTAACGTTCAGACTGAGAATATTTTTCCAATTATTAAGAAATTCCTCTATTCAGAGCATGAGATTTTCCTCCGTGAGTTGATCTCCAATGCAGTTGATGCAACCCAGAAACTGAAGACGCTTGCATCGCTTGGCAAATACAACGGCGACATCAGCGATATCACCATTGAAGTAATCCTCAACAAGAAGAAAAAAACCATTACCATCAAGGATAAAGGGATCGGGATGAACTCCGAGGAGGTGGACAAATACATCAACCAGATCGCGTTTTCCAGCGCTGAAGAGTTTATCAAGAAATTTAAAACCAAGTCGGAAGCTGAGATGAATTCGATCATCGGACATTTCGGACTTGGATTCTATTCCAGTTTCATGGTGTCAGACAAGGTTGAAATATTCACCAAAACCTACCAGTCACGCGGAAACACCAAGGCTGTTTACTGGGAATGCGATGGCAGTCCGGATTACAGCATGGATGAAAGTGACAAGAAAGAACGCGGAACAGAAGTCATCCTGCATATCGCTGACGATTCGAAGGATTACCTGGAGGAGTCAAAGATCCTTGAAATTCTTAACAAGTATTGCAAATTCCTTCCGGTTCCTATTCGCTTCGGCGACGAGAAAGTGTGGGAAACGGTGGAAGGAGAAACCGACAAGGATGGAAACCCGAAACAGGTTGAGGTTGAGAAGCCACGTATAATCAACAACACCTCCCCACTCTGGAAAAAGAAACCGACAGACCTGAAAGAGGAGGATTACAAGAGTTTTTACCGTGAATTATACCCATACACTTTCGAAGAGCCTCTTTTCTGGATTCATCTCAATGTCGATTACCCGTTCAACCTGACAGGGATACTATATTTCCCTAAGGTAAAACGCAATCTTGAGGTGCAGAAAAACAAGATACAACTATATTGCAACCAGGTTTTCGTGACCGATTCGGTGGAAGGCATTGTTCCCGACTTTCTTACGCTCCTTCACGGCGTACTCGACTCACCGGATATCCCGTTAAATGTCTCCCGCAGCTATCTTCAAAGCGATCCGAATGTTAAGAAGATCTCGAACCACATCACCAAGAAGGTTGCCGATAAAATGGAGTCGCTATTCAAAGAGACAAGAGAAGATTTCGAAAAAAAATGGGACGATATCAAAGTCTTTATTGAATATGGAGTGATCTCAGAACCCGATTTTTACGACCGGGCCAAAAAATTCTGCCTCCTCAAGACGACCGATAGTAAATATTTCACATTTGAGGAGTATGAAAAACATGTTAGTCCCGCACAGAGAGACAAAGACGGGCAGTTGATCTACCTCTACGCCACCAACGAACAGGAGCAATACAGCTTCATTCAGAGTGTGAAGGAGCGCGGGTACGATGTATTGCTTATGGATGGGATCATTGAAGCTCATTTCATCAACACCCTTGAGCAGAAATTTGAAAAAACCCGCTTTACAAGGGTCGATTCAGACACGGTCGACAAACTCATTAAAAAGGAAGACGCCCTGCCGTCGAAACTAACTGATGATCAGCAGAAAGCGCTGAAAGAGATGATCGAAAAGCAGATTGATGCCAAAAAATTCACTGTTACCTTTGAAAGCCTCAGTGAAAAAGACTCCCCCCTGATCGTAACTCAGAACGAATTTATGCGTCGGATGAAAGATATGTCGGCCATGGGTGGCGGCGGAGGTTATAGTTTCATGGGTGAGATGCCGGAGAACTACAACCTGGTAGTCAATTCGAACAACCCGGTTATCAGCCGGTTACTTATCGAGCCCGATGAAGTTAACCAGGCTGGTACAATCAGGCAATTGTTTGATCTTTCGCTGCTTGCACAGAACCTTCTCAAAGGAAAGGAACTGGCAGAGTTTATCCGGAGAACCACAGAGAAGATTTAACAGTGAGAGTAGCCGGATGACGAATGTCAGATATATTTTGATACATTATATTGTTTATAGTAATTTAGCATTTTAACCTTAAAACCAAAAAAGATGAAATTAAGTAAAGGGTGGATCATCCTGATCGTAGTAGTCCTTGTAATCATTCTCCTCTTTTCATGGGGAAGTGGAACATATAACAAACTGGTAACCCGCGAAGAGGGTGTTAACCAGGCATGGGCAAACGTTGAAAACGTATACCAGCGGCGACTTGACCTCATTCCAAACCTGGTAAACACTGTGAAAGGTGTTGCCAACTTTGAGCAGAGCACACTTACTGCAGTGATTGAGGCACGTGCCAAAGCCACCAGTGTTCAGATCAATCCGAAAAACCTGGATGAAGGCTCACTTCAGAAGTTCCAGGAGGCTCAGAATGGAGTCAGTTCAGCACTCGGCCGGCTTATGGTTGTGGTTGAGCAGTATCCGCAGCTGAAGGCCACCCAGAATTTCTCGGAACTGCAGGCGCAGCTTGAAGGCACCGAAAACCGTATCACTGTTGAACGTCGTAATTTCAATGAATCGGCACAGGCATATAACACTTACCTGCGCAGTTTCCCTCCCAACATTTTTGCCGGCATGTTCGGATTCCAGAAAAAGGCCTATTTTTCGGCCGACAAAGGTGCGCAGAATGCACCAAAGGTTGAGTTTTAGTCACTTCTCATAACCATCGAGTAATGGGACAATCCGCAAAAGATTTCTTCACTGCACTAGAACAGGAGGAGATCAAAGAGGCCATTATGAGCGCTGAACTGGACACTTCCGGTGAAATCAGGGTACATATAGAGAACAACTGCCGGGGCGATGTCATGGATCGGGCTGCTTTAATTTTCAAGCAGCTTGGCATGAACAAAACAGAACTCCGGAATGGTGTTTTAATATACCTTGCGATAAAGAACAGGCGATTCGCAATTATCGGGGACAAAGGCATTCATGCAGTGGTGCCCGATAATTTCTGGGATTCCATAAAGGCATCGATGCTGAACCGGTTTCGGGAGAACCGGTTTGCTGATGGCCTGATCGAGGCAATCGCCAGTTCGGGTGAACATCTGAAGAAGCATTTTCCAAGGTCAAGGGCCGATGTGAATGAGCTTCACGATGAGATATCGTTCGGTAAAGACTGATTAATGTGCTGATGTGCCGATGTGCCATGTGCTATTGTGCTAATGTGCTAATGAAACAGAGAGGGAATGTGTTATGAGAGGTTTTAGGAGTTTGTTAATATCAGTATTATGGATGATACTCCTGAGCGGATTTTCGCGTGCTACAGCACAGG
>CAYHCQ010000133.1:0-9067 GCA_964355115.1 uncultured Prolixibacteraceae bacterium
GCATCACAATCCTACATTTACTTCCGGCAACAATACCCGACAAAACCCAAACCCTTGGTTCGACGCCCGGTACAACAGCAACAACGACTGAATTAACAGCATCCGTCTGCCGGATGGAAGTCTGCCCGCCATCCACGATTCGCCCATCGGTTTTGGCACCACCATTACCGCGCTTTCGGGAAAACCGGAATTCAACCTCCCCAACCCGGTATTTTCGCCAGACAACCCGATGATCCGCACGCAATATATT
Organism: uncultured Prolixibacteraceae bacterium; assembly: GCA_964355115.1. Taxonomy (GTDB): domain Bacteria; phylum Bacteroidota; class Bacteroidia; order Bacteroidales; family FEN-979; genus JANXZO01. The sequence continues at coordinate 251 of CAYHCQ010000133.1, forward strand.
GCCACCCATGTCGCCCATGGGGAGATCACCGACAGCCTCTTTCAGCCACTGCCTGAAGCCGGCAGCCTGGTGTTCAGGTCGGGGTGGGATACGGCCGCAATTTACTGGCACTTTATCGGCAAACACGGCATCCCCCTGAGCGGCGCCAAGTCGCACCACCAGGGCGACGCCACGAGTTTCAGCCTCTTCGCCCATGGTGAGCTGCTGGCTGTTGACCCTGGCTATCCCGGTTCGACCGAGAGCGATGCCGTAAACAAACCTACCGACCATAATCTTATACTTGTCAACGGCAACGGTCCAAATCCCCCAAATGGAGAGTTCGTGAGCACAACAACCAATACGGCCTATATTGAAGATTTTTTCGACCTCCCGGGTCTCGTATATGGAGCGATCAGGTCGGCATACCAGGGAGCTGCCGTTGTCCGCAAAGCTCTCTTTATCCGAAGCACATACGCACTGCTGGGCGACTTCATCACCTCTTCGTCTTCTAATAATTATACTTTTCAGCTGCATGGCAACGGACTTTCCGGCAGCCTTCCTACCGATCCGACGGGGAGTTTCACCCCCGATTTTGCCGGTTTTTCGGGCCAATGGCAGCGTGACTCAGTCAAACTGCTGGTCACCACTCTGTCGGGCGCGGCTAACCCGGCATATACCTACAGTCTCGACTCTCTGGCAACCGGCAGCTCAACTTACCGGCATTACAGTAAAATGCTGGCCTCGTCGGGAGCAGGTGTTTCAAATACATTTTTCCTCACCAGCCTGTTTCCAATAAAGGATCAGGATCCGGTTGTATCGCCTGTGGTTAATCTTAAGGATTGCAAAGCGATCCGTATATCCGCAGGCATTCAGAATGATTTTATTCTTTGTCAGCAAAGCAACATTCTCACCGAAGCAGGAACTGAGGAAACTGGGTTCACCGAAACCTTCTCCGGTAACGGGAACCTGGTTCTGCTCATGGCCGGCGCGACAGGCAAACCCACAACATGGTTCCTTCAGAACGGCGACAGCCTGGTTTATGGAGCACAGCCATACATCCTAGCCAGCCACCACATGGATATTGCCTTTGAGCAAACCGGTCCCCTGTCGTTTGTGGGTTTTGCATCCGATTCCGGCATGGTAAAAATTTACAGCGAATTTCCCTTGCGGATTGAATCCGGCAATATCAGCAGCATCAGTTATGATGCCGGGAGCAGGTTAAACTCCATTGTTTTTACAGCCAAAGGAAATTTCCGCCTGCAGGTATCGAACGGATTTAATACCCCCCCGTCAAACCCTCTTCCAATCACTGCTTACCCGAATCCATCGTACGATGGACGATTTACCCTTACCATAGCTTGTAACCAGGCCATGGTAGCCCAGTTACAGGTGACCGATGCCGCAGGAAAGTGCATTTTTCAGACTGAGACCTGCCTTAAAAAGGGGATCAATGACCTGCCCGTCGATCTCTCGGGTTGTGCAACCGGAATCTACTCCGCTTCATTGATAAGCGGTTCGTTTTCAGGTCACGCCGTGCTGATCAAGAGGTGATCGCCGGTCACGGCATGCTGATCAGGAGGTGATCGCCGGTCACGGCTCCAGTTTGAACATCTTCATGCTCTTTTCATCAACAGTTGCATTGAGATTTCTGACAAGGGTCTCCCCAAGGCCGAAATGGCGGATCACCTCATCCCTGTTCACAAATCCAGATGTTCCTGCAACAGTGGCGCGGTATGACGAAAACCTATACCGTGAAAGGTCATCGGTAACTCCATGCCGTAGTGCGTTCTGATTGATGTAGCGCACCATGTCGAGCAGGTAGGTTTCGCGCCGGATCTCAATCCGCTTCAGCTTGAACATGAACAACCTTCCCTCCTTGCCGTTCTGCTTGTTGTAACCTTTCGCGTAGGAATTAAAAAGGATGGCAAAGGGCTTGTAAAGACTGCCTTCCGCATCTTCATGGATGCGTACGAGCAGGTGCAGGTGATCGTGCAACAGGCAGTAGGCGTAAGTTTCAGCCACTGGTGCAATGTGCGCTTTGTAGAGCTTCAGGAAAAATTTGTAATCCTCATCGGTGTTAAAGAGAGGATCGCCGTTTTTGGCGCAGTTGAAGATATGGTAGTATCTTCCCGGCTGCAGTAAAATTGTTTTCATAAGCAGTTTGTTATTTACTGCTTAATCGGAAAAAACTGAAAAGGTGAACCCAATGTTGAAAAAAAAATGAAGATCATTCCGGTTTGTAAACGACTCCGAAATTCTTCTTGCCATCAATCTCGATGCGGATCGGTTTATCGAACTTCACATGGCGCAGATACTCGTCTTCATAAAGCGCAGGCTGGCTGTTGAGGTACTCAACATCGTAAAAACCGTCATTGATGTAGGGGTTGATGGTGAAATAGCCGACGCGGAAAGAGGTGAGGTTCTGAAAAAAATGCGTTCCCTGGCTGGGGTCGATCCGGTAATTTTTCAAACCCGATTCAACAATCACCCGCGCAGCGCTGATCTGGGGCCACTTTACAGGAATTCCAAGCCAGGGGTCGCTTGAACCCCACCGGCCGGGGCCCACCAGGACGTAATTCTTCTTTTCGGCGATAAACTTCTCGTTCAGTTTGTCGAGCAAAAGAGCAATCTCCTGGCTCTTAGCCGCATTGAATTCGGCCGGTTTCACATACACAAAGTCGTGAACCCCCTTGATTTTACCATTTCCGAGGGCAGTGTTGGAGACCAGGAGCATCTCCTCGGGTTTGATCTCTTCGGGCTTCAGATGAATGGTCTCATCGCGGCCGGCAATCGGACGGATCTGGAGCAAACTGAAGACCCTTGGTTCGCCTTTGGGCATGTCGAGGTTAACTGCAAATTCTATCTCGATAGGTTTGTTCATTTCCCGCTGACCAATCTCAAGTACCTCCTGCAGAATCTCAGCAAGCGGGAATGTTCCATGGTTAAGTTGCTGTGAAAAGGTGATGATCCTCTTCCCTTCATAGATCGTTCCCTCCTTAAGCTGGTGACTTTCATAATCAAAGGTTGAAGCAACAAGCTTCAACACATTGTCGCTTTCGGCATCCTTTATGCGGAGATTCATCAGGTTCACGGTATCGTCGGTATTCGGAGAAAAACTCTCAGGCTTCAGGTCGAGGGCAAAAAACGTTTTCTGGGTTCCGCTTAGCGCCAGTTCGGGCGTGGAAAGCTGCAGGATCTTCTTTGAGTATTTCGGAGAAAACCGTAAACCGTTGCCTCCGTCGACGATGAACTTTCCCAGTCCGAAGGCGATGTTTGCGATGCCGTCCTCGGGCTTTTCAGGAGCAATGGGATAGAAATTTATGGATCGTGCAACGCCCGAGATCGCGGGATAGAAGCGATCGCCGTACTGCCTGCCGGTCACCTCCTGCAGAACGATGGCCATCTTCTCCTCGTCGATCATGTTGAGGGTAGCCGCCATATATGATTTGCTGTCCTTATAGTACGCCGACGCATAAACGCTCTTAATTGCCTCGCTCAGCTTGTCGATCATGATCCGGTCGTTGAACTTGATGTTCGGGAGCATGTAGGTCGAATAGATGCCGGCAAAGGGCTGGTAGTGAGAATCCTCCAGCAGACTCGACGACCGGATGGCGATCGGGTTGTTAATGCAGGAGATGAAACGGTAGAGGTCTTCGTGGATGCGGAAAGGGAGGCGCGACTTTACAAAACGGGCCAGGATCTCCTTATCGCTCCGGTCGCTCAGCGCGATTTCGTAGAGGTTGTTATCCTCCATGAATTCATCAAAAATATCGGTGCCCAGCACCACGGTGCGGGGAATGGTGATCACAACATCCTCATACTTGTAAGTAAGCCTGTTCCTCTTGATCAGTGAATCGAGGAATGCAAGCCCGCGGGCTTTACCGCCGATAGAACCCTCGCCGATGCGGGCAAACTGGAGATATTCGTCATAGCGGTCTCTGTCGAAGTCGGCAATCACCCCTTTGGCCTTGTTGATGCGGAAAGCGGTAATGGAATCGAAAATATATCGCTTTGCCTCGTCCATATCATCGGCAAACTGCTGCACCGAAACCTCCCTGAACATCTCGGCAATGGGAAAGAGGGCCCTGGCATTCAGCCATTTCGAGAAGTGGTTACGTTGCATGTGGTACATCAGCGAATCGTCGGGAATCTCAAAGATCTTGTCCTGCAAAGACTTCAGGTCGCCAGCCCGCGTGATCTCCCGGCCGTTTTTCGGGTCGATAAATACAAAGTCGCCGAACGAGAAGTACTCGTTGATAAAATTCCGCAGCTCGATGGAGAGGGTTTTCGAGAGCTTGTTCATAAATCCAACCTTCATGCTGTTTGCCAATGCCTCGTATTCAACATCGGTCGACTGGAACAGGATGGGCATATATTCATCTTCGGCCCGAACCTTCTCAACGAACTTGATTCCCGCGGTTTTATCGGTCTCCCCTTTACGCATAAAGCTGATGTCGGTGATTATCCCGAGCAGGTTATTCTTGTACTTCCCCCACATCGAAACCGCCTCTTCATAGTTGGTTGCAAGCAGGATCTTTGTCCTGCCCCTCATCCTGAGCATCTTCTGGTGCTCGTTGAGCCCCTCCGCCATGAACGTCTTCGACTGCTTCAGCAGGATCTTGTACATATTGGGCAGGTAGCTCGAATAAAAGCGGATGGAATCTTCAACCAAAAGGATCGCCTGCACTCCCTGCTGCACATCCACGTCAACATTCATGCGGTCTTCGATGAGCTTGATGATAGCCAGAAGGATATCTGCATTGCCCAGCCAGCTGAACACGTAATCGATGGCGCTGAGGTCCTTTTCGGCGAGTTTCAGGTTAACCTCCCGTGAAAACGGAGTAAGAACCACGATCGGGATCTTCGGAAACTTCTGCTTGATGCGGATTGCCAGGTCGAAAGTATCGGTCTTTTCAATGTTGAGCATTGAGATGACAAGCTCCACCCGTTTGTCTTCGAGCACCTCCATCGCCTCCTTTTCTGAGGTCACCTTGATGAACTGAGGTGGGTACCGAAGGTTGAGCGAAACGTACTCCATGAAGATCGTTTCATCAATCCGCCCGTCCTCCTCCAGCATGAACGAGTCGTAGGTGCTGGAGATAAGCAGTACCTGGTAAACCCGCTGCTTCATCATAAGGTTGAAGGAGGTGTCGATGAAGTAGTACTTCTTGGGATTCAGGACGTTTCTGGTTTCAGGCATGGTGGAATTGTTAATTCTCCTTCAGGATATATTCGTCGTACTCGATCTCGAAACGCAGTTTGTGTTTCGACTCCTCCTGGGCAAGGCGCAGGAAAGTCTCCTTCACCGCAGGATCGGATGCTCTTTCGGCCAGGGCCGTATACATCCTGAAGGCAGCCTTCTCCTTTTTCATCGCAAGGATGAGCGACTCCTGGTATGACATGGTCGCAGAGGGCTTCACATCCACAAGGTATTCGCTGATCTTCAGGTCGCGCACCTGCTGATCCTCCATGGTAAATGTTCCCTGCTCTTTTACGGCCAGCAGGTTTGCTTTGTGATGCATCTCCTCTTCGGCATACTCCTGGAAGATTTTTTTTGTCTGCTGGCTTTTCGACTGGGCAGCCATCAGCATGTAAAAGTCGACGGCAGCCTGCTCTTCGCCGATGGCAAAGTCGAGGATCTCGGTTATATTGTTGAACTCCCGCATAAAATTACGATTTACGATTTACGATTTAAACTCAGTATTAAAAATGGCGGTTACCGAATCACATCCATGATTGTAATGCATCTTGTTGTTGTCGGCCTTGGTGGGGCGCATCATCAGTTTGCCTTCAGTTTTGGATTCGGGTAGAAGTGTAATGATCTCCAGAAAAAGTTCATGGGGCTTATCGCTGGTTTTCATCCCGAACTCACCGAGAATGCCGGCCAGCTGCTGGATTGAATTTTTCTCAACCTTGCTTTTAAGAACAGCACCGAACTCCTGGATAATCTTCTGCGAATTGGTAAAGGTTCCGCCTGTTTCGGCAGGCATCGATGCAGGAAGCAGGAGATCGGCGGCTTTGGCTGATTCCGTCACGAAATAGTCCTGCACCACCCTGAATCCGGCATGTACAAAGATCTTTTCCATACTGCTGCGGTCGATGGCGCAACCCATCGGATCCTCCCCGAAAATGAAGAGATTCTTTATTTTACCCTCTTCGAGCACACCATGCAGGCATTCAGTTTCACCGGAAGCAATTGAACCGGCACTCCACTTTTCCTTAAGCATCTCAACATAAGCAGCATCGCCGAGGTTCTGTCCGCCGATGCCGAAATGCGGACTAACGCCCATATCGAAGAGACCCTGTGAGTTGTTCTTTTCCTTTACTGAGATCAGTCCGCTGGAGGTTTTTCCAAGTTTTCCGGTGATGCGGGCGAGGTTGAAAAGCTCCTTGCATGTATTACCGGAACACTCTTTCTCCGAGAAGATGAGAACAGCATTCATCTCGTTGTTGTACTCCACGGCAAAGGCGGCAATCTGATCAGAGCTGAGGCCTGATTTTTCAACCAGGGCATCGAATTTTTCTGCCAGCAACATCTGCCTGTAACCATCGAACCCTTCCACCCGGTCGCGTAGGAAGAGGGCGTTCTCAAGTCCGTTCGCCAGCAGATAGTGGTTCACTGCTTTTACAAAATAGTAGTATGACTTCACATTAAGCTCCTGGTTCACCTTGTGCGACATGGCATTTTCAGCCTTTTCAGTGATCAGAACCACGGGTGTCTTTTTAAGATGATGTGCATTCTGCACCATAAACCCGGCAACTGCATGGTCGCGGTTAATTTCGGTACCCAGCAGGTAGAAACGGCTGGCACCAATGATCTGGTCGAAAGGCACATTCAGTTCGCTGTTCTGGCGGTATCCTTCGCCGCGGCCCAGGTAGTGGAAACTGCCCACGTTATTTGTCTTCGCTGCGGCACGGGCAAGTTTGTGAATGAGGTAGAGCTCCTCATTGGCCAGGCGTGCACCTCCGAAGAATGCATTTTCATCGGGTTTCACACCCTGTATTTTCTCCCTGATCAGTGTGAACGCCTTTTCAAAGGTTATCTCCTCAAACTTACCGTTTACCTTCAGCATCGGCTTGGTGATGCGGTTTACATCGTTAAGGTATTTGTATCCGAATTTCGGGAACCGGCAAATATTGCCATCGCTGTTCACGATGCCTTTGCGTCCGGTCACACTCATCACAAATCCCTTTTTATGGTGCAGGGTTATTGCGCATCCCACACCGCAAAAATTACAAAGTGCATCCACCGGTTCTGTTTTCACCGGCCCGGGCTTGAAGGGAACATTTTCCGTGATGGCTCCGGTGGGACAGGTGGAAATACACATTCCGCACGATTCGCATTTTGTATCCTGCAGGGCATCGCCCATGCTTGGTGCAACATAGGTATCGAATCCGCGGTTGATGAGACCGAGCGCATTGGCGCCTACCACCTCGCGGCAGATACGCACGCAACGGGCGCAAAGGATACACTTGTTATTGTCGATTTCGATGTAGGGATGGCGGAAGTCGACCTGATACTCGTGGAACTCCCCTTCAAACGACTTCTGCTGAGCACCGTATTCGGTGGAATACCGCTGAAGATCGCAATCGAGGAAGGCTGTACATCCGCATTCCAGACAACGTTGGGCTTCGTGGCGGGCCACATCTTCGCCGGCATAACCCAATTCCACTTCGCTGAAGTTCAGGCGTGCATCGGTAGGCAGTGTCGGCATCTCTTCGCGTAACTGGCTGGCAAACTTGCCGGCATACTCCTCCTTTAACTGCTTCTTGAAATTATCGCGCTTGCTGGTAAAGACCTTTTCAGCCGGTTTGATCGGCAATCCCGTCAGGAACTGGTGGGCGCTGTGTGAAGCGGTTTTTGCCTGGGCAATGGCTTCGATGATGGTGGCAGGACCACTAACACCGTCGCCGGCAGCAAATACAGAAAGGATCCCGGTTTGCAGGGTGTACCTGTCGGCATCAATATCGCCCCACTTGTTGATCTTCAGCTCACCGCCATTGGTATTGGCATTGATATCGTCGATAAAGTTCACATCGGTCTTCTGCCCGATGGCCGCGAGCACGTAATCCACATTGATCTCGAAGTCGGATCCCTCAACAGGCACAGGTCTGCGACGCCCGGAAGCATCGGGCTCACCCAGTTCCATCTTTATGCATGTGATCGATTTCACCTCACCACCATCGTTCTTGTTTATCTTCTTGGGGAGCGTGAGGAAAAGGTACTCTACCCCTTCCAGCTTCGATTCGTGAATCTCAATAGGGTTGGCCGGCATCTCCTTCTCGGTGCGGCGGTAAATTACATAAACTTTGTCGGCATTGCAGCGGATCGAGGTACGGCAGCAGTCCATGGCGGTGTTCCCGCCACCCACAACGGCGATGGTCTTGCCGCGGAAATCGTATCGCTGTCCGGTTACCTCCATGTTCTTCAGAAAATCGATGCCAGAGTAAACATTCCCGGCATCGTCGCCTTCGCAACCAACGCCGGTCCCTTTCTGGGAGCCGATGGTAAGAACCGTGGCATCATATTTTTCACGGATCTCCTTATAACTGATGTTGTCGCCCAGTTTCTTATTGTAGAAAATATTTACGCCCAGATCGGTAATATTCTTTACCTCTTTATCGAGGATGTCGTTCGGCAAACGGTATTCGGGAATGCCATAGCGAAGCCAGCCGCCTGACTTGGGGGCTGCTTCATAAATGTCAACCTGGTGACCCTCGATCCGGAGGAAATGACCGGCCGACAAGCCGCCGGGACCTGCGCCGATAACCGCCACCTTCTTGCCGGTGGTGGGTTTTACCGCAGGGACAAATTTGTTTGGTGATTCAAGATCGATG
>CAYHCQ010000134.1:0-9066 GCA_964355115.1 uncultured Prolixibacteraceae bacterium
TATCTTTACATCGACTAATATTTTATCTATTAATTAAAAAAATACGATTTAATGACTAATATATTAACCGATACAAATATAAATTTGGGTGCCGAAAATCCGTATGAATTGGCAAATAAGATGGCCATGCGATTGAGGGAACGGAGGTTGGAGAAGAATTTATCGCAGCAGTTGCTGGCAAGGAAATCGGGTGTTAGTCTGGGCACGTTAAAACGCTTTGAGAGCCTTCACGAAATCTCCCTGAAACATTTGTTGATGCTGGCGGTTGTGTTGGAAGCAACAGAGGAGTTTCATGCCCTGTTTGCGCGGAAGCAGTACCAAAGCATAGAGGAGGTTCTGAAGTCAAAAGTGGTAAAAATGAGACAACGTGGAAAGAGCGATGTTTGATCCGGTGGAGGTAGTCGAAGTTTCGTACAACCAGTTAAGGGTAGGAAGGTTGGCGCTGGCGCCCGACAGGCGCTGCGTGTTTGAGTACGACCCGGAGTGGCTGAAGCGTGGGTTTTCCATATCTCCGTTTTATCTACCCCTGAAAAGTGGTCTGTTCAGCGCCAGGGCTGAACCATTCGGCGGATTGTTCGGCGTTTTCGCCGACAGTCTCCCCGACGGCTGGAGCCATCTGCTGACCAACAGGTGGCTGTTAAGCAAGAGAGTGAAACCTGCTTCACTTTCACTCCCCGACAGGCTATGCCTGATGGGCAGCGGAGGCATGGGCGCCCTTACCTATAAACCCGATTTTAGTCCCGGTAAGTCAGCACAGATGCACGATTTCGATTTCTATGCCGCCGAGGTGGAAAAAATTTTGAATGAGGAGTATTCAGGATCACTTGAGGAGATGGTAAACAGGGCAGGCTCATCGGGCGGAGCAAGGCCCAAGGTGCTGGTTTCGATTGACGGGGATCCCTGGCTCGTTAAATTCAGGGCGGCGAATGATCCTAAGGAAATTGGGAAAATCGAGTATGAATATTCGCTGCTTGCCAAAAAGTGCGGGATCGAAATGGCTGAAACCCGGCTTTGTGAAGGAAAATATTTCGGCACCCGTCGTTTTGATATCAAGGGCACCCATCGCATTCATCTTCATTCAGCAGCCGGGTTATTGTATGCCAGCCACCGTTTGCCGTCGCTCGATTACACCGAGCTCATGAAGGCCGTTTTGATGCTTACACACGACATGAACGAGGTGGCCAGACTTTTCCGCCAGATGGTATTTAACGTGCTGATTGGCAATAAAGACGACCATGCGAAGAATTTTTCGTTTCTCTATGCCGACGACACCTGGAAACTCTCCCCCGCCTATGACCTGCTCCCCTCCTACGGGTTCAACGGAAACCATTCAACAACTGTAAATGGACAGGGAAAACCTGCGCTGAACGACTGCCTTGAAGTTGCGCGGATCACCTCTTTCCCGATAAAAAGGGCAAAAGCTATCATTGAGGAGGTGAGAGAAATAGCCATGGATTCGGGAAGAAAAATGATGACAGATAACAGATGGCAGTGAAAAGTTAAAAGTGATGAGTGATGAGTGATGAGGGCTGAGTGATGAGTGCTGAAATGAAATGGGGATAGTGGCCGGAGAGGTGATGCAAAAGCAGTCTTGGCGAAGGCGCACCAGGTATAAGGACTGACGACAAGGAGAAGCTCGCCGGAGACGCAGCTGCGGTGCATCACCTCAGAGGCCATGAGAGTCATCCGTCATCTGTTTTCAATTATCAATTGTCAATTGTCAACTATCAATTATAAATTGATTTCGTATCTTTGCACCCCTCAGTAGAAATTAAGACAAATCCCATGAGTTTACGAGCCAAGACCAATGAACTGAAACGCCGGATGCAGAAGGCATTTGAAGGCGGTGGTGAGCAGGCGCTCGAGAAGCAGAAGGCTTCGGGAAAGATGACTGCCCGCGAGCGCATTCTTGCGGTACTCGACCCCGATTCATTTCATGAATACGACCTGTTTGTGAAGCATGCAGGCCAGGATTTCGACATGGACAAAAAGTATCTTCCCGGCGACGGGGTTATCACCGGTACCGGCTCCATCAACGGCTGGCCCATCTGTATTTTCGCGCAGGACTTCACCGTGGCGGGAGGTTCGCTGGGTTACATGCATGCCAAAAAGATCACCAAGATCATGGATCATGCAATGAAGATGAAGGTGCCCCTCATCGGGATCAACGACTCCGGCGGCGCCCGTATCCAGGAAGGTGTAAATTCCCTGGCCGGATATGGCGAGATCTTCTACCGCAACACCCAGGCCTCGGGCGTGATCCCGCAGATCTCGGTCATCCTGGGCCCCTGTGCCGGCGGCGCTGTGTATTCGCCTGCCCTCACCGACTTCGTTTTCGTGGTCGACAAGATATCGAAGATGTTCATCACCGGTCCGGAGGTTATAAAGACCGTGCTGGGCGAGGACATCAGTATGGAGGACCTTGGCGGCGCCCGCGTTCATGCCGAGATCACCGGGAATGCGCACTTCTATGCCGAAAGCGAGAAGGAGTGTTTCGAACAGATCAAGAGGCTCGTCACCTACATCCCCTGGAACAACGAGAAGAAGGCCGAGGTTTACCCCAAAAAGGCGCCCAAGAGCAAGCAGTTTAAGCTCGACAGTATTTTCCCCACCAACCCCATGCAGCCTTACGACGTGCGCGATGTGATCCGCGCCATTGCCGACGACTCCGACTTTTTCGAGGTTCAGGAGATGTGGGCTGCCAATATCGTGGTGGGTTTCGGCCGCCTCGACGGACAAACCATCGGATTTGTGGCCAACCAGCCCATGGTGCTGGCCGGCGTGCTCGACTGCGACTCCAGCGACAAGGCCGCCCGCTTCATCCGCTACTGCGACGCCTTCAACATCCCGCTCGTAACCTTCGTCGACCTGCCCGGCTACCTGCCCGGCATCGACCAGGAACACGCCGGCGTTATCCGCCATGGCGCCAAGATGCTCTATGCCTACAGTGAAGCCACCGTGCCCAAACTCACCGTGATCCTGCGCAAGGCTTACGGCGGAGGCTACATCGCCATGTGCTCCAACCACCTGAGGGCCGACTTCGTATTTGCCTGGCCCACCGCCGAGATTGCCGTCATGGGTCCTGAGGGCGCCGCCAACATCATCTTCCGCAACAAGATCAAGAGCAGCGACAACCCCGAGGAGACCCGCAAACGCCTCATCGACGAGTACCGGCAGAAGTTCGCCAACCCTTACGTCGCCGCCGCTTATGGCTACGTCGATGCCGTTATCGAACCCTCCGAAACCCGTAACTTCCTGACCCACTCACTCACCCTCGCCGCAAGCAAAAACGAGCAGGGACCGAAGAAGAAGCATGGAATCCCACCATTCTAGTTAAGAGTTAAAAGTGAAGAGTTAAAAGTTGACTCTTCTCTCTTAATTTTTAACTTTTAATTTTTTTCCAATGGAAGACGTTCAATTCACCGACTTCAAGTTTGAAGAGATCACATACCGCACCACGCTCACGAAGAAATTCGCCGGGCGCAAGCCCTACACCCCTCCCGATCCGCGCAAGGTAACCGCCTTCATCCCGGGCACCATCATGAAAGTGCTGGTAAAGGAGGGGCATAAGGTGATCAAAGGCGAGCACCTGCTCGTTCTCCAGGCTATGAAGATGGACAACCACCTCCTCGCCCTCACCCGCGGAACCGTGAAAAAGGTATATGTGAAACAAGGCGATGTTGTTGTTAAGAACCAACTGCTGGTGGAGCTTAAGTAACAGAGTAACAGAGTAACAGGGTAACATCGGCACATCGGCACATCAGCACATCGGCACATCAGCACATCGGCACATCAGCACATCAGCACATTATTTTTACCTCCTCCTTGCAACCCCCGGGGCTTTTTGCCTGTCTTTTTAGAAAGCCCCTGTCATGAAATTATCCGTAGTTAAGATTGAGACGTTGCGTTGCGCCTTGAGATCTTCCTGTCCTTACATTTTATTTGCCTTTGCAGATTCTTCAGCCGGCTCGCTGAATGGACTGAAAACGTTACAGTTGTGGGTCTACATTGAGAGGAGTAAGAGTTATCTCGAGGCCATCGGAGAGATCCTTGACGCCGTTGAGAAGGCCCTGCCCGATACCGAATGCGAACTGGTGATCCTGAACAAGGTGGATGCCCGCACCCGGTCAGCCTCCCTAAGCCGCACCTGCCTCTATATCCGCGAAAACTGCGAAGGAATTTACTGGCAGTACATCGATCGCGTAGGCCAGGAGCGGCACGCCGGCCATCTGCACCCGAAGTGCTGGCATCTGGAAAACCGATTAATTGAAGACTGAAACTGATTTCATCTGTCATCCGTCACGCGTCACGCGTCACGCTTCATCCGTCACGTGTCACGCGTCACGCGTCACCCTTCATTCGCCCCCTTCCGCGATCTGACCCAGCATCTCCCCGATACTTCCGAGCACCTCCTCCCTTCCGGCCCGCGTCTCGCTGCTGGTGAGCAGCATGAGCGGCAGCTCGTACCACGATTCCGAAAGCTTCTTCTGATAGGCAGCGAGGTTCGCCGCCAGTTGGGTCTTTGAGAGTTTATCGGTTTTTGTAAAGAGGATGATGAACGAAACATCGTTATCGCCCAGCCAGTTCATGAAATCCAGGTCGATCTGCTGCGCCTCCAGCCGCGCGTCGATAAGCAGGTAGGTACACACCAGGTTCTCCCGCTTCTGCAGGTAGTTCTTGATCATCCCCTCAAACGTCTCACGCTGAGCCTTCGAAAGCTTGGCAAAACCGAATCCCGGCAGGTCGACCAGGAACCAGGACGCGGATTTGTGATGTGAGATGTGAGATGTGGGATTTTTTTTATCCCGCATCCCGGATCCCACATCTCCGATCCCGGATCCCACGAGAAAGTGGTTGATCAGCCTTGTTTTCCCCGGTGTTCCCGACACTTTCGCCAGACCCTTGATTCCGGCGAGCATGTTGATGAGGGAGGATTTGCCCACGTTGGAGCGGCCGATGAAGGCGAACTCAGGGAGATCCTGCTTGGGGCACGCAGCAAGCGACGGACTGCTGCATAGGAATTCTATTTTCTCGAGGTTCATGGGGGGGCGTTTTGGCAAAGGTAGGATTTCTCCAATTCATTATCTTTGTATCTCAAATTCAAACTATGCAGATAATAATTGAACCTGTTCCTTTGGCCAGGTTGTGGGACGAGCGGGAGCATGATTACACCGAAATGATGAAAATTGTTGTTGACATTGAGCAAGGGATTCTTGCCATTGATGCCGATATGCATGCAGATCTTGAAAAGCTTCTTTTAGAATCGGGGTCGTTACAACACAACTTATGGGGCGCAAATGTTTATCCTGGAAAAGCGGACGACGAGTTTATCGAGTACACCTCATTTATAAACATAAGGCCATCGCAGGGGAACAGAAGTATGGAAGTACAGGATCCGGAAATCTGCGATCAGATAAAAAGGATAGCTAAACAATTGCTCACGTAAATTGCTCACTTATGTACCCGCTCGTTTATCAAAAGGGGATGACGCCCGAAAAATGGTACGGATATCCGCTTTTCCAGCAGATATTATCCATTGCAAACGAGCTCAACAGAGCTCAGAATTCATTGTTAAAGTCAGATATCCCAAATGCCGAACACGCCTGGGAACGAGCCTTCGAACTTACCGATCTCACAATTGAAGGACGCATTTCAAGCGGCTTGTTGAAAGAACTGCTTCGCTTCCGGGAACTTCTCGGCGAAATCTTCCTTACACACGATACCATTGCCCACAAAAAACTGATCAATGGCCTTATTACGCTCGACGCAGCGGCGTATAGAATGTTGCACTAAGTGAGATGTGGGATGTGAGATGTGGGATGTGGGATTTAGGTTCAATCGGGGCGGTGTGCCAGCGCGTAAACCTGTTCCTTCACCCACTCCGCCCATTGGGCTTCGGTTTTCGACTTGTCGAAGGTGGTGTAGGGGATAGGATCGCCAAAGGTGAGGGTGATCGTTTTGCCGAACTGTTTGGCCATCTCATCCACGAGGTAAAGCATCTCGATATTGGCCTTGATCCCCAGCCTCATGCGCCACCGCGAAAGATTATAGAACCACTCGCTGTTCCGTCCGCCGATATACACGGGAACCACATCACGATGATATTTTTTGGCCTTTTTGATGAAGGTCGATTTCCACTCCAGGTCACGGATTTGGGATGTGGGATGTGAGATGTGGGATGTGGGATAAACGGATGACGGATTATTTTCATCTTTCATCTTGCATCTCGCATCTTGCATCTTTATAGCCATCTTCCTCGACACCAAGCCCGCCGGGAAGAAGAGCACCAGCTTTTCGGAGGCAAAGGTTGCATCGATGATACGGGCGTTCTCGGTATTCTTTCCATGCTTGTTGATGGGGATGAACAGCGGCCGAAGTCCGGGCACATTCATCAGCAGGTCATTAACGGGGAAGACGATGTCGGGCCTTACCCTGCCCACCTCCTGCATCAGCGCCATCCCGTCGATGCCCCCCAACGGATGATTCGCCGCGATGATATACCTGCCGGATGAAAGATGCGAGATGCAAGATGCAAGATGCTCCCCCTCGCCTTCCAGGAGAGGGGGTTGGGGGGTGAGGTCATTGTTTCGCAAGCAATTAACCTCCACCTTCACCCCGAACTCCCGGAGGATCGCTTCGACAAAGGGCACGCCGGAAAGGTGTCGGTTGCGCCAGATGTAGCCGTTCACCTCATCCTGGTGGGTTATGCGCTTGAGGTAACTGATCACAAACTTCGGGATCCACCGCAGCAGCGCCGGGTTTTTTGAAGCAATGACCGCTTCGATGTCGATCAGTTTTTCGGAGATGTCTTCCATTATTTCCTTCTTCTCCACCTTAGTCCCAGCCCCTTCAGGTTCGACAGCCTCTCGATATAGGTGAGCAGGTGACGCTCTTTTTTGCGCGGGTAGATGTCTTCGATATAGATCAGGATGCCGGTCTCCTCAACTTCGCCGAAGCCGTGGTTGATGGCTGTTCCGAAGGTGCGCATGGTAGGGGAGAGGTTCATGTAGGCGTTCACCAGAGGCGGAACGGTTTCGTGCAGCGACCGGATCTCATGAACCAGCGTCTTGTAGTTCTCCTCATAGGACGGTTTTGTGAAGAGCGGGGCGATTTTTTCCACAGGCGTTTCGGGCAATACCGGTTCGCGTGGTGTGATAAGCCTCTCCTTGTCGGGGAAGAAGGTACGCAGGAAGTATAGAACCGTATCGCGCGCCTGGCGGTTATAGTCGGGGTACATCGTCATCTTGCCGAAGAAGTACTTCACGTCAGGATTTTCGATGATCATTGCGCCGAGTCCGTCCCAGAGGTTGTCGAGACTGTACATTCCCTTGCGGAAGTTGATGGTGGGCTGGTAGTTGGGCTGCACGAAGGAGCGCCCCAGTTCGATGCTCACGGGGAGGAAGTCGCGCACGAAGCGGTTGGAGAAGTCGAAGAGTTCGGCAGTGGCGCTGTGGATGCAGCCCTGCGCGTCGCAGGGGATATCGCGTCCGTGTATAAAGCGGTAACCGCCAACGATCTCCTTTTCGCCCGGGTCCCACACGATGAGCTGGTGAAACGGAACCTCCATCGTGTCGAATTCATCGATGTCGATCTCCATGCCCGTCCCGCCACCGGCATCGCGGAAAGTGATCTCACGCAGTCGCCCCACCTCGCGCATCAGGTTTGGTGAATCCTGCGCCGTGAACACATAGATCTTGTTGTGGCCGTTGTTGGTAGTGCGTAAAAACTTGGTATCCGTAAGCTCCGCCTCCAGAAGCAACGGATCAACCGGACTTACTATCTGTTGCATATCGTTACCTCCATTTTGCCATTTTACAATTGACATTTTGCATTTTTCCGTCCTGCATCCCGCATCCTGCATCTGCTGTTGTGGCCTCCAAGGTGATGCACCTTTCATCTGTCACCCCGCATCTGCATTTGACAGTAGCAAAGATACATACTATCCCCTTTTTCTCATTGCAAAGAAATATTTTTTCGGTTTCCACAAAAAAACCCGAAACGCATAAACGGATCGGGTGCACAAAAAGCAGGGAACACCTGCCTTATACATATTTTATAGGATCTGCGAAGCTTAAACCTTGGCCTTGGCGGCGTTGGCTTTCTTCATCAGCTTGCTCTTCAGGTTGGCAGCCTTGTTCTTATGAATAACGCTCTTCTTGGCCAGTTTATCGATTTTGGAAACGACAATCGGAAGCTCCTTAACGATGGTTTCAACCTCTTCGGTGCCACGGAGTTTCTTAACGGCATTGCGGACCGTCTTGGCCTGGTACTTATTCAGGGTGCGCTTTGATTCGGTACTGCGGATTCTCTTTTCTGCTGATTTATGATTTGCCATGTTTTCTATTTTACTACTGCAACTGCAGCAAACTGAAACTATTAATTCTTAACTATTAATTCTTAATTGATTTAAAGGGGGTGCAAAGATAGAAAATAATTCAGATTCAACAAGAAAAATCACGCAAAATGATATATGATTATCAGTTATAGGATCTGGAACGCTGAATTAAAGACCCGGGTCACGCGTCACGTGTCACGCGTCACGCGTCACGGTTTGTCACGCGTCACGCGTTGATATCTTTTCTAACTTTGCCGCGTGATCTTCCCCGCCTCCTTCGAACAGAAACTCGGTTTCGACGCCATCAGGCAGCTGTTGCGTGACTACTGCCTCGGTTCGCTGGGGCGTGAAAACGTTGACCAGATCGCCTTTTCGACCGATCCCCTGGAGATCGGATCAGCCCTCAGCCAGGCCGCCGAGATGCGCGCCATCCTTGAGTTCAGTGAGAGGTTCCCCGCGCAGGACTACTACGACATGGTGCCCGCTTTGGTCTCCATCCGCATTCCCGGCACTTACCTCGAACCCGAACAGCTCTCCGAACTCCGCCTCTCCCTTGCCACCATCGCGGCGCTCTTTGAATTTCTCTCCGAAAGGGCGGAAAAATATCCCTGCCTGTACCAGCTGGCGGTTGGCTATCAGATGACAGATGAATTCATCAGCACATCGGCACATCAGCACATCAGCACATCAGCACATCAGCACAACAGCACATCGGCACATCAGCACATCAG
>CAYHCQ010000135.1:0-8934 GCA_964355115.1 uncultured Prolixibacteraceae bacterium
GGTCATGCGGTGGTATTGAGCCGGGAGGCTGCAGCTGCTAGAATTGATATCGTGGTAGCCATAGGCGGCGACGGAACGGTGAATGAGACTGCGACAGGGATCGTAGGTACGGAGAGTGCCCTGGGCATTATCCCTACCGGCTCGGGCAATGGTCTCTCGCGGCACCTGAAGATCCCGATGAATTTGAAGAAAGCCATTGGTATCATCAACCAGGGGAAGACAAAAAAGATCGACACAGCAACCATCAACGACAATTTTTTTGTAAACATTGCCGGGGTGGGTTTTGATGCCTCTGTGGCAAAGAAATTCGCCCTCTCGGAAAAGCGCGGATTTGCCACCTACTTTCAGATCACCACCAACTCCTATAAGGACTATAAGCCCAAGAAGTACACACTTGCTATCGACGGTGAAACCATTACCAGGCGTGCCCTTCTGGTTAGCTTTGCCAATTCAAACCAATGGGGAAATAACATAACCATTGATCCTAATGCCCGGCTTGATGACGGGTATATCGATGTCTGCATCGTGCAGAAGGTTCCATATTGGAAAGCGATCTTCTTTGCCCCGCTGCTTTTTATCAAAAGGTTCGACCGGACAAGCTATGTTGAGATCATCCGGGCCAAGGAGGTTCAGCTGCTCAGGAAAAAGAGCAGAAGTGTGAATGTTGACGGCGATCCTAGAAAGATGGGTAAAGAGCTGAATATTAAAATACTTCCGTTGTCGTTAAACGTTGTTGTTCCATAAACCGAATTAAAATGAACCCGGTCAATGCCCAGAATTTTCACGAGACCTTTAAGGCTACCCTGTTGAATTGGGGAGTCTCCGACAAATTATCAGAATATGCCGCAGACTTCGCCGCCCTCGTCATCGTCCTGCTCGCCTCCATCATCTTATACTATATTACAAAGTTCATTATCAACAGAATACTTAGGAAACTGATCGAAAAATCGACCAGCCAGTGGGATGATTACCTGTATGAAGAACGGGTCTTCACCCGGCTTGCCTTGCTGCTCCCCGCGCTCTTTCTACAGGTGGCACTTGCCCCTACGATTTCCGAATATCCGGAAGCCATAAGGATTATAGGCATAGGTTTGCGTGTATATATGACCGCAATTTTCCTGCTTGTCGTCGTGTCATTTCTCAATACCCTTTACCGGATCTATGGTGAATTTGAAGTAGCCGATTCAAAACCTGTTAAGAGCTATCTGCAGATTGCCCGTATCGTGGTGTATGTGATCGGAGGAATCTCTGTAATCTCAATCCTGATTGGTGAATCGCCCATGACCCTGCTGGCCGGACTGGGAGCCATGTCGGCCATCCTGTTGCTCATATTTAAAGACAGCATCCTTGGGTTTGTGGCAGGCGTGCAGCTTTCGAGCAACAAGATGCTGATGATCGGCGACTGGATAACCATGCCGAAATACAATGCCGATGGCACCGTCATCGATATTTCGCTGGTGACTGTAAAGGTTCGCAACTTCGACAATTCTGTGAGCTTTATCCCCGCCTATACACTCATTTCCGACTCGTTCCAGAACTGGCGCAGCATGGCCGATGCCGGCGGCCGCCGCATGAAACGGTCTATCCTGATCGACATCGGTACCATCCGGTTCGTTGATGAAACCATACTCGGATCACTGAAGAGCAGGGGCATCCAGGTTGAACACCTGATCGCGGAGGGGGAGGAGCAGACGAACCTTGGGCTCTTCCGAAGCTATTTGTTCGAACATCTCAAAGAAATTCCCAACATCAACCCCGAAGCATTTCAGATAGTGAGGCAGTTGCAGGCAACCGAATTCGGACTGCCGCTCGAGGTGGTGGCCTATTTCAATCCGCCTGATATTGTTCCCTTCGAACTAGCCGTGGCAAAGTTGTTTGAACATGTATTTGCAATCCTGCCGGAATTCGGATTGAAGGCTTTTCAACGACCTTCCGGACGCGACGTTTAGGTGATTTTCAATACGCCGACCTGTTTTGTTCGTGTCAACATTTCATTTCTGTTCATATACATGGATTTATTATACTTAATCGGAAAAAAACCAAAAAGTAAACTGTTCTGTTAAAAAATAAACAAAGTAAATCCCTAATTTTGCAACCGTAAATCGTAATTCATAAATCAAAAATCTTTTTTATGTCTTTTAACCTTAGAAACCGCAACTTCCTGAAGGACCTGGATTTCACTCCTCAGGAGATGAAATTTTTACTCGACCTTGCCATCGATCTGAAGAAGGCCAAATATGCCGGAACCGAACAGCAGCGGCTCAAAGGCAAAAATATTGCCCTGATCTTTGAGAAGGCCTCCACCCGCACACGTTGTGCTTTTGAAGTGGCTGCTTTCGACCAGGGCGCCCGGGTTACCTACCTCGGCCCCGAAGGTTCTCATATAGGCAAGAAAGAGACGATGAAAGACACCGCCCGTGTGCTTGGCCGCATGTACGACGGCATCGAGTATCGTGGCTTCGGACAGTCGATCGTTGAGGAGTTGGGTAAGTATGCCGGCGTTCCTGTTTGGAATGGCCTTACCAACGAATTTCATCCCACCCAGATCCTGGCCGACCTGATGACCATGATGGAACATTCGGACAAGCCGCTGCATCAGATCTCGTTCGTTTATTGTGGCGATGCCCGCAACAACATGGGCAATTCACTGATGGTTGGCGCTGCCAAGATGGGTATGGATTTCAGGGCCTTTGCGCCGAAAAAATTCTGGCCGGAAGAGAGCCTCGTCAAGACATGTAAAGAGATCGCCAAAACGACGGGTGCGAAAATCACGCTCACCGAAAAGCTGTCTGAAGCAGTAAAGGGTGTTGATTTCGTTTATACCGATGTATGGGTTTCGATGGGCGAATCGAAGGACACCTGGGATGAGCGTATCAAGCTGATGCTTCCCTACCAGGTAAACGCTAAGCTGATGAAAGCAACCGGCAACCCGAAGGTGAAGTTCATGCATTGCCTCCCTGCATTCCACAACAAGGATACGGAAGTAGGACTGGATATTTTTAAAAAATATAAGCTGGATGGCCTTGAAGTCACTGAGGAGGTTTTTGAATCACAGGCCTCCATTGTGTTTGATGAGGCCGAAAACCGGCTGCATACAATCAAAGCCGTGATGGTGGCTACCTTGGGAAGTTAGTCAGGGGCAGCACTTTACCGTGTTCACATAGGAGTGTACGGGCCGGGTATTTGTCGAAAAACGTATAATTATGCGTGGCAACTACAACGGCCCGTCCTGTTTTTGAGATGTCCATGAGCAGACTGATGATCCCCTCGGAGCTTTCGGGATCGAGGTTACCGGTAGGTTCATCGGCCAGGATCACCTCCGGGTCGTTGACCAGCGCACGTGCAATGGCTACCCGTTGCTGCTCACCACCTGAGAGCTGATGAGGCATCTTAGGACCTTTGTTGCCCAGGTTCACCTTGGCCAGTACTTCAAGCAACCTCTTTTGCATCTGGCGCTTGTCCTTCCAGCCGGTGGCGTGCATGACAAACAACAGATTTTCGTTTACGCTCCGGTCCATCAGCAACTGGAAATCCTGGAAAACAATACCCAGTTTGCGGCGCAAAAAGGGAATCTCTTTCCGACGGACCATCCGCAGGTCGAATCCTGCAACCCGGGCTATTCCCATGCGCACCGGTAGTTCGGCGTAAATGGTTTTCAAAAGGCTACTTTTCCCTGTTCCGGTTTTTCCGATAAGGTATAGAAACTCACCCTGGCTTATCGAAAGGGTGACGTTGGCCAGCACCAGGTTCTCATTCTGGTAAACCGAAACTTTATCCAGCTCTATGATGCGCTCACCGGCCATTGTTTTGTTTTAATCGTTGGTGGCAAATTTAATAATTCCTTCAATTCTTAATTCTTAATTATCAGGTTCGGCAGCAAAACGCCTTCCAGTCGATGATAGTTGGGTTCATCTTTCAGGGAGATGAAATCGATCTTCAGGTCGTCGATGTAAAAGCTGTAGTGTTTCGACGGGTTATAGAAGTAAACCTTCGCAATGCTGCCTCCGGGCATATCCTCCGGAATATAGAAAGCGGCTTCAACCTTCGTCCATTCATCAGCGGGAACATATTTTTCAATGAGTAATGAGTTGTAGCTCAGGCTCTTTCCGCCCGCCTGGAAATCGACCACCAGGCTGGCTTCAGGTAGGATCTTTTTCGACAATACCCATGCTTCGATGCGGACCAGGCGGTTCTGGCTGGTGAATAATGTATCCATTTTTACCTCAAGCCCGATGCTGTATGGGATCTTCAGGTTTGTCTTCGACGACCATTTCCCGCCATGGAACACCGTATCGTTTCTTGTGCGGGGATTCATCCAGAGCGCTCCCTGGTCGCTCTCCATGTCGTTCGTGAAGCTCTTCTGCCCTGATATCCCTTCGGAAGGCAGGTATACTTTGGCTTTCTGGTGAAGGCTGAAGAACGAATCGCGGAAAATCTCCCCGGTGATGGTATTGGGCGGATAGATCCAACGGGTGTGCTGCCAGAACTGGAAGATATTGAGCCCGATAAGGAGGATGATCACTCCGGAAAGCACTCTTTTCCAGGCGATGCTGCTCAGGGATTCATACAGGAACATGAGCAGCAAACCAACTACAACGTAAATGTCGATGAATGTCCGCTGTCCGCATTTTGAGGCGTAATACCAGATCCACCAGCAGGATAGTACGTAGATGAACAGGAAAAGAAAGCCAAGCAGTGAGTAGAACTGCATCCGGTTCCTCCTGTAGAGCCCGGCAAATCCGAAAAGGGAGATGAAAGCAATGGGTGTGTAGACAAACCATCCGCGGTTGTAACTGAACAGAATATTGAAAATATGGGGTCTGAAAAAGTCCATCTTCTCATCCCCATAAGTGTAAACGATGGGTTTCCCGGTTTGTAGGTACCAGAGTACGAACGGAACCGAGAGCAGGATCAGCGCCTGGATGACTCCCCGGATGAGTGCAAGGCGATCGCCGGATACCCTTTTCAGGGTGATTTTCAGTGTTTCCAAAGAACCTGCCAGGAAAGGAACCAGCAGGATTATCAGTGCGTTTGTAGGTCGGATCAGGATGATAAGGGTATAGATGAGGAGTGATCTTACAAACCACTTCGACCGGTAATCATGAAACATCTTCCATGTGGTAAGCGCAAAAAAGGTGATGAGGGCAAAGGAGTAAACATGTGTCATGGAGACCTCCACGATGGTGAAGAAGATGAGGTTTGTTCCAAGAGTGACGGCCAGGGTGACGAAGGCGGCGATCTTTTCGGTAGAACCGGTCTGGATGAGCAACTGCCTGAGCCAGCGGGCTCCTTTCCAGAGAAACCATAGAGCAGAAATGGCGATCATCATCTGGTAGGGGAAGGAGTAGCCATCTCGCGGGAAAATTTCGAGCCAGGCCAGCAGATGACCGATCAGGAAAAAGGGGAGCCAGAGAATGGCGAGTCCGGGGAAACATTTGTTTGCCACGCCGTTGCCGGCCGGTTGGCGGAACTCCTTGAAAACAGACTTGTTTAGCGGATAATATTGCCATTCGTAGTTCTCCACGAATTTGTACTGCAGGTCGTGGAAAATGAATATGGCAGGCAGGTAGGCGTAATAACCTTTGCCGTCGCTGTTGATGGCCCGGTCCCAGCGCTGGTCAATATCTTTGAATCCCAGGAAGAGACCAATGTAAATGAGCAGGATCAGCTCAGGGGTGTGTTTGTAAAGATATCTCATTCTCCAGTTTATTTACTGTTTCGCTGTCGCAGCACTTCATACAATACTACGCCGGAGGCTACTGAAACATTGAGAGATTCGATCTCCCCAACCACCGGGATGCGCAGGGTGGAGTCGGTGAGTTTGAGATACTCCTCCGAGATTCCTTCACCTTCCGATCCGAGGATCAGGGCCAGGGGTTTGTTGTAATCGACCGTGGTGTAGTCACTCACGGATTTCTCATTGGCTGCAAAGATGGAGATGCCGCTATCTTTGAGGAATTTCAGTGTATCCTTAAGATTTTGACTGCGAACCACGGGAAGTTTGTAAAGCGCCCCTGCAGACGTTTTTATGGCATCGGAGTTGATCTGTCCCGACCCTTTGGCGGGCATGATGAGGGCATCTACACCCGTGCATTCTGCTGTACGAGCGATGGCGCCGATGTTTCGCACATCCGTAATGCGGTCGAGGATGAGGAATAGCGGCATGCGCCCCTGTTCGTAAACAAAAGGAACGATGTCCTCGATGCGCTGGTAGGTGATCTCCGACACAAACGAGATGACCCCCTGGTGGTTCTGCCGCGACAATCGGTTGAGTTTCTCGATCGGGACAAACTGGTAGGGCAGTTCCAGTTCTTTGATCAGCCCGAAAAGCTCCCGGAATCCCTCCCCCTTTAGTCCGTTTTGCAGCAGGATCTTCTCCAGCTCTTTCCCTGCCTTGATCGCTTCAATAGCCGGCCGGATACCGTAGATATATGTTTCTTTTTTCATAGAGCAGTGCGGAAATTAAGAGTTAAAAGTTAAGAGTTAAGTGTTAAAAATTCATTAATAATCAGCACATTAGCACATTAGCACATCAGCACATCAGCACATTACCCTGTTTCTTCTTCCGTTTTTTCGAGCAGCGATCGGGGAATCTCTTTTCCGGTTTTTGCTCCGAGTTCACGAAGTTTTTCAACTTTCCCGATGATGTTTCCGCTGCCTGATTTCATCTTTTTATGGGCCTCATCATAGGTTTTCTTCACAGTGTCGATCTGGTTGCCGACTTTTTCGAGATCGGCCAGGAAGGAGACAAATTTGTCATACAGGAGTCCGCCCTGCCGTGCAATTTCAATGGCATTTTGTGTCTGTTTCTCATGTTTCCAGATGGAGGCGACCGTTTTGAGTGTGGCGAGCAGGGTGGTGGGACTGACGATGACAACATTCTTATCCCAGGCAAAGGTAAAGAGGTCGGGGTCGGACTGGATGGCCAGGCTGAAGGCCGATTCGATGGGCATGAAGAGCAGCACGTAATCGGGAGTGTCGAAGGCGCCCAACTGCTGGTAGTTCTTTTCACTTAACATTTTCACATGCGACCGGATCGACAGCAGGTGGAGCCTGCGCTGTTTCTCCTGCTCCTCGGGTGTGGCGGCTGCCGTGAATTCGGTGTAGGCTACCAGCGAGACCTTGGAATCGACGATGATATGTTTGTTGTCGGGCAGGTTCACGATAACGTCGGGGCGGTACATATCCCCCTGGTCAGAGCGGGTGGCCACTTCACGTGTATACTCCTGTCCCCGCACCAATCCTGAACTTTCGAGCACCCGCTCAAGGATTAGCTCTCCCCAGTTGCCCTGTTTTTTGGTGTCGTAGGTGAGGGCGGTGGTCAGGTTTTTCGCATCACTGCTGATCTGCTGGTTGAGGTCGGCCAGGTTCTTGATCTCTTTTTCAAGAGAGAACCGTTGTTTCGACTCTTTGTCGTAGGTCTCATCGACTTTTTTCTCGAACTCTTTAATCCTTTCCCCCAGCGGCTTCAGGATCTCATCGAGTTTGGTCCGGTTCTGCTCGGTAAACTTCTGGGTCTTCTCCTCGAGGATCTCATTGGCGAGGTTCCGGAACTCGATTCGAAACTTATCCTGCAACTGCCCGATCTCCGCCTTCTGAACTTCCAGTTTTTCGAGCAAACCTTTGTACTCAGCCGATCTCTGAGAAACCTGCCGGTTCAGTTCCACGATGGTTTGTTCCTTTTCGGAGACCTGCAGCGAGAGTGCTCCTGCCTGATCCTGGAACATCGCGGCCCGCTCATCGGCCACCCGTTTGTCGCCTCCGAGCTGTTCAATCAGCCTTTTCAATGATTCAATTTCAGTATCCGTTGATGGCTGTGCGGCAAGTTTAAGTTTGAGAAGTATCAAACCGATGCCGGTAATGACAACAACGCCAATGATGATGATGATGATTTCCGACATGAATGAAATTCAGATTATGGGAGGGTAAAGATACGAAAGGTTTGGAAACATTCGTTACCTGTTCCCTCGCTGCAGCGTGATCGTTCCTGTGACCTGTTTCACCTCACCGCCACTGATGCCGAAGAAGGCTTTGAAGACATAGGTTTCCTCTGGACAGGGTGAGCCTTTGTAATTCCCGTCCCAGCCGGGTTCCGGCGAGAAGGTTTCAAACACCATCACTCCCCAGCGGTTGAATATCTGCATCGAGAAATTTTCGATTCCTGTGCCAACCGGGTGATAGGTGTCGTTCAGGCCATCGCCGTTGGGGGTAAAGGCGTTGGGGAACCAGATATTTACCGGGCACTCCCCGATGTTGACCGAATCGGAATGGGCGCAGCCATCAACAGCAACAAGTACCCTGTACTCGCCGGGCAGGGTGACAAAATATACTGAATCGGTCGATCCATCCTGCCAGAGATAGGTTCCGCCGGCGACATGGGCGCTGAGCGTTATCGTGTTGCCGCATAAAATGGTGTCTTTCCCCAGGTCGACACTGATGACTGGTTTGTAAACGAGATGGGTCTCGATATAGTGGATGCAATCTACCGGGGGAGCCAGGGTGTCGTGGTAAGTGCCTGCGGTGGTTTGCCAGCCTCCCTGCACAAAGTAAGGAGTGCCAAAACACAATGTGGTATCGATAATCTTCAGGGGAGCTGTTACAGTGATGACAAGCGTATCGGAAGCCTGGCTGTTCAGAATGCAATCCTGGTTTGAGGTAAGGATACAGATCACCTGGTCGCCGCTGGCCGGGTTATAACTGAATACCGAACTGCCTGTTCCTGTGGCAGCACCATTGACGAACCATTGGTAAGCCGGTAGGGTTCCGCCGTTTGTGGGATTGGCGGTAAGGGTAACAGGCACCCCCTGGCAAAGAGGAGCTGGTGGCGGAGTAATGGAAATACCCACAGGCACCAAAGGCATCAGGTTCACCCCTATTTTCTGACTGTTTGCAATATTCCCGGGAGTACAAAAATCGGCGGATACAATGGTGCAC
>CAYHCQ010000136.1:0-8898 GCA_964355115.1 uncultured Prolixibacteraceae bacterium
CAGGGTTCGTTCGTTGGTGATCCGGATTTCGCTGCCCTGCGTGGTCTGTTCCGCAGTAACGATAAGTTCCAGTGCATTCATCAGTTTACGAACGTCTCCGCCGGAAATCCGGAGAATGGCTTCAGGTTCATCGATGGTGATGGATATTTTCAGCGTCTCTTCCATATGCTGACGGCCCTGTTCAAGCAGCCTGAGCAGGTGTTCTTCACCAAGCGGCTTCAGAATGTAGATCTGGCAACGGGAGAGCAGGGGAGAGATCACCTCGAACGAAGGATTCTCGGTAGTTGCACCGATGAACGTAACCACCCCTTTTTCGACGGCGCCAAGCAGCGCATCCTGCTGCGATTTACTGAAACGGTGAATTTCATCGATGAACAGGAATGGACTGTCGCCTGATTCCGTTGCCTTTGCAATCACCTCACGCACATCTTTAACGCCCGAACTAACGGCGCTCAGGGTATAGAATGTGCGGTTGAGCTGCCTGGAAATAATATAGGCCAGAGTTGTCTTTCCCACTCCCGGCGGACCCCATAGGATCATCGAGGGTAAATTGCCCGAATTGATCGCGCGCTCTAGGATGGCTCCTTTCCCGACAAGATGCTCCTGTCCGAGGTAATCCTGAAGGGTAGTGGGGCGCAATTGTTCAGCCAGAGGAATCATCATTGGGTAGAAGGGCTATATATATGTATTGGACCATCAAACTTAAGCATTATTGTTAATAACTCCTGTTTCTTAAAAAATGTTAAAATTATTCTCATTGAAAATCAGCGAATTAGCTTAAATGTTAAAAAATGTTAAAAAAAAGTGGTCAAAATATTTGGAGGGTATTATCCGGTTGCCGTATCTTTGCATCACAATTTAAAAATCAATCGACAAATGAAAAAATTCGCAAGCATTTTAGTTATCGGCGCAGTAGCTTTCATGACCTCCTGCGGTCCCAGCGCAAAAGAACTGGAAGAAAGAAGAATTGCTGACTCTATCCGCGTAGCTGACTCCATGGCAATGGTACAGGCAGAACAGCAGAGAATCGCTGATTCAATTGCTAAAGCTCAGGAAGAAAAGCGTATTGCTGACTCCGTAGCTCATCAGGATTCCATCAAGAAGGGCCTGATCAAAGTTAAGAAGGGCAAGAAATAATTCTTCCAAACTTAATTACAAAAAACCCCGCTTCCGCGGGGTTTTTTGTTTCTAGAGGTTTTTGATTTCGCTTACAAGCTTTTGCATGGTTGCTTTTGCATCCCCGAAAAGCATCCGGGTTTTTGGCATGAAGAACAGATAATTCTCAATGGCGGCATATCCCTTGGCCATACTGCGTTTCATGACAATGGTATTTTTCGCATTCCACACCTGGATTACCGGCATACCTGATATCGGACTCGAAGGATCGTTTTCTGCTGCCGGGTTCACCACATCGTTCGCTCCGATTACGATAACCACATCGGTGTTCCCCATTTCGTTGTTCACATCTTCCATCTCCATCAGTTTCTCATAGGCCACATCGGCCTCGGCCAGCAGAACATTCATGTGACCCGGCATACGGCCGGCAACAGGATGGATGCCATATTTGACCTCAACCCCTTTGCTTCCCAGGAGGTTTTCGAGTTCATGGCAAAGGTGCTGGGCCTGCGCCACGGCCAATCCGTAACCGGGCACTATCAGTACTTTCTGGGAGTAACTAAGCAAAACGGAGGCATCGCTCAGTGAGATCTCCTTCACGGTTTTCTCTCCGTCGCCTGCAACTGCAGCACCGCCTCCGCCAAAAGCTCCGATGATAACATTAAGCAGCGATCTGTTCATCGCCTTGCACATCAGGATGGTGAGGATGGTTCCCGAAGACCCTACAAGAATACCTCCCGTAAGCATGGCCTGGTTCCCATATAAAAAGCCGCCCATGGCAGCAGCAACACCCGTAAACGAGTTTAACAGCGAGATGACCACAGGCATGTCGGCGCCACCGATCGGCATAACGAAGGTTATACCATACAACAGGGCAAGAAGCGTGAAAATATAAATCATCGTATTGCTGTCCTTCACCGGTGCCATCGTCATGATATAAACGATCATGGCGACCAGCAGGAACATTAGAAAGAGATTGATGTAGCGCAGCAGCGGGGTTTTTATATCACCAATCCGCTCGTCCAGTTTCCCGAAGGCAATCATACTGCCGGCAAAGGAAACCCCACCGATCATCAGTCCGAGGAGGATGGCAATGGCTTCACCGTTAAACATGTTCGTTGCACCAGCAGTAGCAAGCATATTCTGCATCTTTGGAAATTCCATCAGCGAGATGAGCGCTGCACAGGCACCACCCATACCATTAAAGATGGAAACCATTTGCGGCATAGCGGTCATCTTTACTTTTTTGGCAGAAAACCACCCCATTATAGTCCCGATTAACAGGGCGCCGGCAATCCAACCGATGTTGTGAATGCCTTGGTAGGTGCCATCTTCCATCTTTGTCTTATGAAAAAGGATGGTAAAAAGAATGGCCAGTCCCATACCTCCTGCAGCCCAGAGATTACCGCTGCGGGCAGTATCCGGATGGCTCAGTTTCTTTAACCCCAGGATGAAGAGGATAGAGGCCAGAATATAAGATAACTCCAGGATGGAGATGTATTCCGAAAATTCGAAGGTTCGTGTCAGTGTTTCAATTGTTTCCATGTCTTCCCCCTATTTTTGCTTTTTCTTTTTACTGAACATCTCCAGCATCCTGTCGGTAACAACAAATCCCCCCACTACGTTGAGCGTGCCAAGGATCACAGCGATGAACCCCAGGATCATGGAAAGAATGTTTCCTGCATGCCCCATCACAATGATGGCCCCGATGATCACTACACCGTGGATTGCATTGGCGCCCGACATCAGCGGGGTGTGCAGTACTGAGGGTACATGGGAGATCACTTCGATCCCGAGGAAAATTGAGAGGATAATGATGAAAATGGCCTCCCGGTACTCCATGAAAAATTTTAATATTTCATTCATATTTCAGTTTTTTTTAGGAATTAACAACGGCTTTGATGCGCTCGTGAACGATCTCCTTATTGTGGGTAACACAAGTGCCCTTCACAAGATCATCTTCCCAGTTAAGGTTGAATTCGCCTTTCTGGCTTATCATCAGTTTCAGGAAGTTGAGCACATTCTTCCCGAACATCTTGCTTGCATCAGTTGGCATATCGACCGCCAGGAAAGAGTTGCCGATTATCTTCACGCCTTTATGCACAATGGTTTCGTTGTTTTTCGTGAGTTCGCAATTCCCTCCGGTTGATGCGGCCAGATCGATGATCACCGAACCGGGCTTCATACTCTCAACGGTCTCTTTCATCAGAAGCCGCGGCGCCTGCCTGCCCGGAATCTGTGCCGTACAGATGACGACATCAGATTTCACAGCGTGGTCGTGTACAGCAGCTGCCTGTTTTTTCTTGAACTCCTCAGTCTGCTCAACAGCATAACCTCCGGCCGACTTGTCATCAACGGCACCTTCAACCTCAACGAACTTTCCGCCAAGACCAACCACCTCTTCCTTTACGGCTGCACGAACGTCGAATACCTCTACTACTGCCCCGAGTTTCCGGGATGTGGCTATCGATTGGAGTCCTGCAACACCGGCACCGAGGATGAGCACCTTGGCAGGCGTAATGGTTCCTGCAGCCGTCATGAACATCGGGAAGAACTTGGGTAGTGTGTTGGCTGCCGTGAGCACAGCTTTATAACCGGCCACCGTGGCCATCGATGAGAGAATATCCATCGCCTGGGCACGCGAAGTGCGGGGAATCACATCGAGTGAAAAACTTGTGATGTTTTTAGCAGCCAGCGACTTAACAAGTGCAGTATTGAAGTAGGGGTTCAGCACGGCCATGAATATCTTTCCTTCCGCCATGAAACTCAGTTCCGCCTCACTTGGCGGATTGATCTTGATAACCATTTCTGCCCCGGCTATAACCTCACCCTTGGGAAGGATTTTTGCACCGGCAGCTTCGTAGTCGGCATCAAAGGCAAATGCCATTTCGCCGGCGTCCTTCTCAACCAGTACTGAAACCGACATCTTTGTAAGCATTCCGACCACCTCAGGCAACAACGCCACTCTGCGTTCGGGAAGCTCTTCTTTTAATACACCAATAATCATATGAATTGGATTTAGATAAAATTATATTATGGAGACAAGTTCCCGGGAACAGATCCAGGCTGCAATTAATCTTTGAACCCTGCTGCAAGATGGGTTCCGTCGCAGAAGGGTTTTTTCTTCGAAGCACCGCACCGGCAAATGGCAGCAACCTCGTTGTCAACTTTGATCTTTTTTTTCTTTGCATCGCGGATGATGAAGTTACCCGTAATCAGCGCCGGTCCGTCCTTTAGTATCTGAACCCGGGCAAATTTGGACTTCATTTTGGGACTCTTCCTGGGTTTTGAGGTCACAAATTTAGTACTTTTCAGGTAGGTGAGGGCCCTCGATGGACAGGTGTCAACAATCTTCATGATCTCCTTGCTTTCAGAGGCATGAACGTTGATCCAGGGACGCTTTCGGGTATTGAAAACCTCCGGAAGGCCGATGAGGCAATTCGCGGAGTGAATACATAATTCGGCTTTCCAGAAAACTGTTATCTCACCATTGCCATACTCTTTTACCGTCTCCTTGTCTTTCCTGAATTCGGTAAGTTCCGATTTACTGACTTTATTTGTCATTCGATGATGGGTTAAAATTTTCTCAAAGATAAAAAGAATTAATTTTGGCAACACACCACTCTGGGAATAATAAGCTGAATATGACTGTAAATATTCAAAATCTCCGCAAGGAGTACAGCTTCCATCCATTACTGGAGGAGGAGGTTAAACCTGACCCGCTCCTACAGTTTGAGGACTGGTTCACTGATGCAGTCAATGCCAAAGTGGATGAACCCAATGCCATGGTGCTATCTACCGCAGGTGCCGGAGGAAGGGTATCTGCCCGCGTTGTATTGCTGAAGGGATTGGCAAACGGAGGCTTCCTCTTCTTTTCAAACTATACCAGCCGCAAGGGGCTTCAGCTGGATTTGAACCCGAACGCCGCACTCACCTTCCTGTGGAAAGAGATTGGCCGCCAGGTGAGGGTGGAAGGCCGGGTCCGCAAAATTTCTCGTGCAGCATCAAAAACATATTTCAACAGCCGGCCTGCAGAAAGCCGCATCAGTGCACTCATTTCACCACAAAGCAGCACGATACCCGACCGGGCGTTCCTTGAAGCGCTGCGTGAAGGAGCTATACTCGACCTCGGAAAGAATGATCCTGATTGTCCTGCCGATTGGGGTGGTTACCTGGTGAAACCTTTTCTTGTTGAATTCTGGCAGGGGAGGGAATACCGGCTGCATGACAGGATACAGTACCGGCTGAACGGGAAAAGCTGGACGATTGAACGGCTGGCTCCATGATCAACCACGCTGAAAATGAAAATCCCTGTGGAACGTTGGTCACCGACCGCTGATCCACAGGGATTAGTATTTGATAATCAATTGCTTAAACGAGTTTAAAAGTAAGCTGGATACTGTAGCGCTGGTAGGTAGGGAAGTTGAGGCCGGGACAAGTGACTTCTGACAACTGTGATTTTACTGCCTCAATGATCCTTGTGTTTTCTGAGTCAATTTTTTTGATGTCGAGTTTGCCATCGGCTGTCACAGTGAAAATGACATCTACAGTTCCTGTGCAGCAATCGCGATAGGAGAGGTCAGGAAAATGAATTGTTTCCTGGATGGCAGTGCGGATATCCCGTGCTGGCGCCTTGGCTGTTTTTCCGGCGAAAGTAGCCGTTGAGAAGATTAAAATTCCTGCGATAAACAAAAGGGCTCTGGTCAAGTTTATTGTTTTCATGGTTTGAATTTTTAGTTGTTTTTTTTTGTTTTGTTTTTTGTTGATTGAAAACCGGTAATAAGACGTTTTTACGATAACGGAGTTACAATGTCCTGTTTGAATTAACGGAAAATTAACATCTGGTTCATATGTAAAAATAGGGCAGGAGGCGATGTAAAAACAAGAGGAATCTATTATTCCCATTGGGAAATTGATAAAAAGGTGTATTTGTCCGACAACCTTCGGTTGCCATAAAATACACCTGATAATAATCGATGAAACGGGGAAAATTCCCGATGAATACGGGTTGCCTATTTTACTGCCTGGCCGGCATTCATCTGAGTGATTTTAATTTTGTCGGTGGGTTTTAATCCGGATAGCACCTGGATGTTTATTCCGTCGGATAACCCTGTTTTAATCAGCCGCTTTTCAAATTTCTGAGGGCCGGTTTCAACCTCCACAAAAGTTGAATCACCTTCGAACATGAGCAGCGCCTCTTTGATGGCCAGTACCTTATCGCGGCGATCGAGAACGATATCGGCATTTGCACTGTAACCCGACCTGATGAACTGTTTTTCTTTCAGTTTTACATCAGCTTTGATCTCAAACTGCACCGCTCCGTTCTCCATGACACCCTTTGGGGCTATGTACTTTAGTTCCGCACTGAAAGTGTCACTCTCGATGGCCCCGATGATGAGCATGAGGTCCATCCCGGGCTTTATCTTCCCTACTTCAGTCTCATCCACCTTCCCCTGGAAGATCATATCACCGACATCGGCAATGGTGGCAATGGTGGTTCCTGCGTTAAAGTTATTAGTTTCGATCACCGAATTACCCACCTTGATGGGGATATCGAGGATCATGCCCGAAATTGTAGATTTAATGAGGGTGTTCGTTGTCTTACCCGACTTCTTATTTACCCCTTCACGGATCAGTTCAAGGTTGGCTTCAGAGGCATCTGCCTCCTGTTTTGCATTTTTGTAGGCAACCTGGGTTTGCTGGAAATCAACCGCAGAAATAACACCCTGCTTGAAAAGTTTCTCCTGCCGGTCGTAATTCATCTTCGAATCCTCAATTGCGATTTTGGCACGCTCCAGACGGGCTTCCGCATTGTTTAGGTTGATGAGGTCGGGTATGATCCTAACACGCGCAAGGACATCACCCTGGCGAACGGTTTTGCCAGCCTCAACAAACACCTCCTCAACTATACCCGAGACCTGCGGCTTGATCTCGATCTCTTTTCGGGGAATGACCGATCCTGTGGCTACAGTCTTCTTGATTATGGTGGTTATAAATGGTTTTTCTGTCTGAAAAACCACCGGTTTTTCCTTCGATTTATTGTAAAGATATACAATAGTGACAATAAAAACAGCCAGCACAAGCACCAGCAACGCAATCCTGATTATCTTCTTCATAAATGATAAAATATCAAACTGTTAAACTAAAAATATTTCATTCACTTCACTCTTAACTCTTAACTCTTCACTCTAAACTATTCCGCCCTCAGCGCATCTATCGGTTTGATGGAAACAGCTCTTTTTGCCGGAATGAATCCTGCAAGTGCCCCTGCAACCACGAGGATTGCCAGCGCGGTTACTGCAACACTGAAATTGATCCCGGGATGGAGGAACATCTCTGTGTTTGCTCCTGTTGAACCCAGCAGGTAGTTGATCAGTTCGAGCAGTCCCACGCCGATGCTCAGACCGAAATACCCGGCAAAGGTGGTGAGTACCACAGATTCCATAATAATCTGTGTGATAATTTTCGCTGGCGTGGCTCCAAGTGCCCGCATTATTCCGATTTCTTTGGTTCGTTCTTTAACCACTACCAGCATGATATTGCTTACACCGATAACCCCGGCCACAAGTGTTCCGATGCCCACGATCCATACCAGAAGCCTGATTCC
This sequence comes from uncultured Prolixibacteraceae bacterium, assembly GCA_964355115.1. Taxonomy (GTDB): domain Bacteria; phylum Bacteroidota; class Bacteroidia; order Bacteroidales; family FEN-979; genus JANXZO01. The sequence goes on from CAYHCQ010000136.1 coordinate 7,724, forward strand.
GAAAAACAACCCCTGCATCTGGTCAAACTCCTTTTTCAGGTTGAAGTGACCAATCGCCGATTCATCGCCAGGTGCGATAAAATGGCGTTGCTTTAAAAGCCTGATGGCCTTCTCTTCCACCACCGAAACCGGAATCCCGTCGCGCGCGGTGATGGAGAAAAATCCCACTGCATTGCCGTAATTATAGGTTTTCTGAAGGGTGGTAAAGGGCAGGTAAATGTTCTGGTTCTCCTGGTTGGCCTGCTCACCGTTTCGTTTCGATTTAAATACCCCGATAACCTGGAAATATACCCCCTGGATCTGAATATACTGTCGCACCGGTTTTTCATCCTTTTTAAACAGGATGTCGACAACCCGCGTTCCGATTACTGCGACCTTGCGTTTTTCAGCGATGTCATTGTCGTTGATGAACCTCCCTTGCAGGATGTTCAGCGGGTCTATCTGGTTGAATACCGCATAATCACCCATGATGTTGAATATTCCCGATTTCAGGCCGCGTGTAACATTGTTCGTTTGCATATAGCCTCCCGCCTGAATACGGGGTGCGAGATATTTGATCTCCGGAATGGAATGGGCCAGAGCCTTTGTGTCTTCGTTATCGAAATGATACCTGCGGCCCCGTGGAAACCCTTTGTAGGGAATGCTTGTCTGCTGTGTCCAGATGAAGACGCTGTTTGTAGCCATATCGCCGAAATTCTGGGTGACCCCGTTTTCAAGCCCATTTCCCGATCCGAGCATGATAACGAGCATAAAAATACCCCAGAAAACACCAAAAGCCGTAAGAAATGTCCGGATCTTGTTTTTTCTCAGAACATGATAAATTTCCTGCCAGCGGTCGAGGTCGAACATATTACTCATCTCTTAGGGCTTCTACAGGTTTCACGGCGGCGGCCTTCATTGCAGGGAAAAAGCCGGCAATGGCGCCTGCGAAAACCAGCAGTATTGTGGCGCTGATGGCTACCGAGAAATTTGCTTCAGGGTTTTTAAAAAATTCAGTTTCCGGCATTTTTGTCGAAATCAGCTCGAGCAGACCAACTCCGAGCACCAGCCCGATATATCCCGCAACCCCTGTAATTACTATCGCCTCCTGCATGATCAGCCCGATTATTGACCAGGGTGTGGCCCCCAGCGCCTTACGGATGCCGATCTCCTTGGTGCGCTCCTTGACCACGATC
>CAYHCQ010000137.1:0-8626 GCA_964355115.1 uncultured Prolixibacteraceae bacterium
AAAAAATACCGCAATGTAATAGACGCCAACCAGGATAAACAAAACTGCTACCACCCGGCGGAACCAAAGTTCAAAAGTTTTAATCTGGTTATATAGTTTCCCTACATTACCTACTGCATAAGCCAGTAACCATGCAAAAATGATTACCGGTAGTCCGGTCGCAATGGCAAAAATGACTGGTAAATACAAACCACTGATACTGGATATTGTCATGGGGATCAGCATGGCGAAATAAAGCACGCCGCTGTAAGGACAAAATGCCATGGCGAAGACCATGCCAAGCAGTAAGGTTCCCCAATAGCTTCGCTTACTGTGTTCTCCCATTTTTTCAGTAAGGCCGGAGAAACCGGGGAAATTTATCCTGATGAAATCGAGCATCAACAGGCCGATGATTATTAACAATGGTCCAAGGAGTTTTTCACCCCATCCCTGGAATAGCATTGTAACATGCATTTTACTTGCACCAAAGAACAGAATTACACCCAAACCTGTGTAAGAAATTGCACGTCCAAGGGTGTAAACAAGACCCTTGATAAAGACCCGTCGCCGGTTTTCAATATCACGACTGATAAACCCGATGGCTGAAATGTTGGTTGCCAGCGGGCACGGACTTATAGCCGTCATTAAACCAAGTATAAATGCTGTAAGGGCTGCGTACTGTGAATTCTCAAGAATTGCCTGTAAATATTGCATAATAAGCTGATTGGCTGAAGTGCTAATGTGATAATGTGCTGATTTGTTAATGTGTTTAGTGCTGATTTTTCAGCATACCATCAACTGCTTTCTTTATTTCAGCTTTTAATTTTCCCGGACTGTCGTTGGCATACATAAATCCCTTATCAGTAAGGTCCACTCTTTTATCACCAGAGATTACGATCAGGGTCTGACCTTCGATTTTATATTTTGCACCAATCGCTTCACCATCTTTTTCATCAAGATTGACACTTTTAAATGTGATCTCGTTCGCTTTAACCTGCGCAGCGTACTGAGCTTCAACCGCCTCTTTCGAAACTTTTTCCACATTGTTGCATGTCATGCAGCGCCTGGAGAAATGGAAATAGTAAACGGTAATATTTTTACCTGCGCCGATGGATGGTGATCCGCCTGAGCCTGATGAAATATTGGCATAACATGTATAACTGCCTGCCGTCATGGCAAGGAGAATGAGTACAACAATAATCCTTTTCATACCTGGTTGTCTATTTGGTTAATAATTCCTTTAACTCATCGAATGAGGGGACCCGACCCTTTATTACCACCTTCTCATCTATAACCAGAGCAGGAGTTGACATTACACCATATTTCATGATCTCCATGATGTCGTCCACCTTCGTTATATTGGCAATGATTCCATTTTTCTCAACCACTTCGCGGGTGAGCTTGTCCAGAGTATTGCACTTGCTACAACCCGGACCTAAAATTTTGATTTCCATAATTTTATTTTCTAAAAAAACCCTCAAACATCTCCCTGGCCTCTTCCCAGTTTGCTTTGTTGATACAATATTTTATATATGGAGGATTGATTTCGCCCTGGATGAGGCCAGCCTCCTTTAATGCCTTTAGATGTTCCGAAAGGGTCGATCGTGCTATAGGGATATCTTCGGCCATGTCGCCGCTATAACAGCACTTATCAATATTATCGGCAAGGAAGTCAAGGATGTAAACCCGTGCCGGATGTGCAATGGCTTTAGCATACCGGGCCATTTTCTCCTGAGATTCTATATAATACTTCTTCTCTGCGATCATTTTATTTTGTATTTCGTAGAATAACGAAACAAAGATAAAACAAATATTCAGCCAGAAATGCAGATTTTAAAAAAAATCAGCCCGTGTTCGTCAAGAAAGATGTAAGCTTTATTTCCTTTTGGCGTATTCCTCATTCTGTACCATCTCCCAGATTGGAATAATCGGCAGGAATTTGGATAAAACAGTAATGATGATTAAAGTAAGAAAAACAGTTCCCATCGTGATAGTTATCTCGATGAGTGTTGGTGTATACACCACAAATGATGGCGGCAGATGTTGAACCGGAAGGAATGGATGTTCCATGGTGGGAACAACAATGAGATAACGCTTTATCCATGCGCCTGCAAGCACAAACAAGGCAATGACAAAGGCATATGCAGGTTTGCGAAACAACCTGAATACAAGGAAGATGATTGGGAGGATCAATCCAAAAATCTGCGTCCCCCAAAACAGCCAGGCATAGTGTCCGCTGAACAATGCTTGTAAATGAATTGCATCAAATTTCTTCAGTTTATATGCTGGAACCAGGAACTCGTTAATATTGAAATAAAGGTAAACCAATGAAACAAGGACCAGGAGTTTGGCCATCTTATCAAAGTGAAAATCGGTGATATACGTCTTCAGATGATAGTTACTTCTGAAGAAATACATCGCCAGGATGACCGCGGCAGTTCCCGAGACAAAGGCACCGGTTACGAAATAGGGCCCGAAAATCGTACTGTCCCATCCCGGCCGCATGGTTGTGGCAAAAAGCCATGATGTTACTGTGTGGATAGCCAATGCAACCGGGATGATAAGGATTGACAAAATCCTTATCCCTCTATGTATGATCCTCACCTGTTCAGGATGGTCATTCCATCCGAGGGAAAGAACCCTATAGAGTTTTTTCTGCAATGGATGCGCTTTCTCCAACCGTTCAGCGCATATTTTCAGGTCGGGGATTAACGGAAGATATAACAAGAGTGCGCTGATAACGGTATACGTGATAACCACTGTCAGATCCCAAAGAATTGGTGACTGAAAACGACCGTAAATAAAGACATTCAACAACCGGTCGGGCCGCCCCATGTCGATGATGATCACCAGTCCGGCTACCGCTGCAAATGCCAGCGCAATGATCTCTGCAATGCGGGTTATGGGCGCAGCCCACTTAATGCCAAGCAAACCGAGCACTGCGGTAATGAGCATCCCAACCAGACTGGTGGCAACAAAAAACACAAAGTTGCCGATGTACATACCCCAGGTTGTAATGTCTCGCAGACCTGTAACACCTAAGCCCAAGCTAATCTGTAAAGAATAGGCAAAGATGCTGACAGCCAAACCAACAACCAGGAATGCAAACCACCTTTTAAACGACCGGGTGACATATATGGGACGAAGGAGGTCAAACACCGCTTTATTGTAATTCTCTCTATAATCCATCAACAACAAAAATTATAAATCGACACCAAAATCTCACTTATAAACTCATTACGAACATGAGGCTAATAGAGTTTTTCAACATTTTATTTCTGAATTTTTCCTATCATAATACCACCAGTTAAGAACAAGGCATAGAATATAATAAACGGTAAAACCATACATGGCATACTCGGGTGTTTTATGCTGGATTTGCTGGCCAAACACCTTGGGGATAATGAAGGCTCCATATGCTGCTATGGCAGAGGTCCATCCAAGCACAGGACCGGCAAGCTCCCTGCTGAAAATATACGGTATGCTTCTGAAAGTTGATCCGTTACCAATTCCTGCCCCGATAAAAAGTAACAGAAATGATATAAAGAACGGCATCCAGTATGCTTCAGGTGATGGGCTTTGCCTGGCCTGGATGATAAACCAGGCGACTCCGGAGGCAGCAAAGATCTGCAATAGCGTTGACCATTGAGTGACTTTCGACCCACTGTTGATCTTATCGGAAAGCCAGCCACCAACAGGACGGATCACGGCCCCAAGAAACGGGCCGATCCAGGCCCAGGCCATGGGGTTGGGTGCATTGGGGTTGACTTCTCCGTTAGGAAGGTACCCGAAAACATCCTGGATCAGCTTTGGAAAGGCTCCGGCGAAACCTATGAATGATCCAAATGTCATGACATACAGGATGGTCATGATCCAATTGTGCTTGTTGCTGAAAATTTTAAACTGGTTATCCAAGCTGCCTTTAATCTCTCCGGGGGCAAGAAATTTCAATAATGCCAGGGTAACGAGGATGGTCACGGGCAAGACGATCCACATGCTCAGTTTCAGAAAAATCAGCAGGTAAGCACCGAGTGCGGTAGCCAACACTCCCAGAAAAACCAGGTATCCCGATCGCAACATTCCCTGAATATCCGATTTCAGATAAGGGGATCCTGATTTGAGGTTGTTCATTCCAAACCAGGCAACCAGCGTAACGATTAAAAGCAATGGGACCCATGTCCAACCGCTGTTCTGGATAAAAACAAGCGCACCTGTACCAACCTTTCCCTCTACTGCCGGCAATGTCAATCCCTCGCCTCCAAGTGAACCAAACAGGGCAAACCCCATGGTAACCGGTAAAAGCCACTGCATCACACTGACTCCCAGGTTTCCCAGTCCCGCATTGAGCCCAAGTGCAGTGCCAGCCATTTTTTTCGGAAAGAAATGGTTAATGTTGGACATGGATGAGGCAAAATTCCCACCACCAAAACCGGAGGTTGCCGCAAAAAAAGCAAACCACAGGTAAGGGGTCTGAATATCCTGAAGCGCGAGACCGGCTCCGATAGCCGGAATGAGCAAGAGAAGGGTATTGATGAAGATCACATTCCGTCCCCCTCCGATTGCAATGAGAAAAGAGTTGGGAATGCGAAGCGTAGCTCCTGCAAGTCCCGCGATTGCCGGCAAAGAGTAGAGCATGGCTTTGTTAACAGCCGGATCACTGCTGAACCTGAAACCCAGCCGTTCCATCTGCACAATGATGATGCTCCACATCATCCACACAGAGAATGCCAATAACAAGGCAGGGATTGAAATCCACAAATTCCTGTTGGCAATTACCTTCCCGGTTTTTTCCCAGAAACCCGGATCTTCAGGGTTCCAGTTTTCAATGGTGCTGTACTTCATAGGTTTGTTATTAACGATGTTTTCTGATCATTTGCAATTACTTGTATTGACTCTGCGGTTTGTGATCAAGGCGATTGGAGAATTCAGGTGCAGCCCGTTTCATCATGCGGGCGATGACTCTTCTCATCCACCAGAGGCAAATCACCGACAGAACCAAAAGGAACATCCAGGAACTGGTCCATAAACCTGTCCACTCGAGCAGGTAGCCAAAGATGATGGGACAGAAGAAACCGCCCAATCCGCCGATCACTCCAACCATACCTCCCACGACACCCACCTGATCGGGAAAATAATCGGGAATGAACCGGTAAACGCCGGCTTTACCAATGCCCCACGCAATTCCTACAACAAACACCAGGATCGCAAATATCCACATGTTGGCCTGGAAGTAGATCTTGGTAATTCCCTGAGCAAGCATTTGCTTCTTTTTCACCTGTTCGCCCTCTCTTACTGCAGGTTTCTGCCATGAATCTTTTGTTGGTAGTATGAGTAAACCCGATTCATCCAGGTTTGCGACTGTTTCGTGCTTATGGATGACAGGATACGAGATTCCGTCAACCTTTATCAGTGTATCCGACACAAAGGAGACGGTGCCTTTTTTTGCAGCAGTGATTGCTTTTCCGGGCGAAAATATCTCCATTCTGGGCACCATCAGAAGGAAACATGTAGCGATGGAGATTCCGAATACCCATAGCATAACATTGCGGGCACCCCACATGTCGGCCATCCAGCCTCCCAGGGCACGAATCACTCCGGAAGGCAGGCTGAACAAAGAAGCAAGTAATCCTGCCATCACGAGGGAGGCTGAATAGACATTCACGAAATAGGGCACCAGCCATTGAGAAATGGCAACAAACCCTCCGAAAACCAGGAAATAGTAAAGGCCGAAACGCCAGACCATCACACTTTTCAATGGTTTAAGCAGCTCCTTCATCGTTTGCCCCTGCACATGATGTTTCTTGTTTTCGGTAAATAAAAGAAATAAAACAGCCATGATTACAAGGGAAGAGGCGTAGATGACCGGTAAAATCCTCCAATGATCCATTGCATTCCCTCCGGTTAAATAATTCAGAAGCGAAGGCGCCAGTAATGTTGTAACTGCTGCGCCCGCATTGCCTACTCCAAAAATCCCGAGTGCCCTCCCCTGCCATTCTTTAGGGTACCAGACTGAAGTATTTGCGATGCCAACGGCAAACCCGGTTCCTGCCATTCCAAATCCAAAACTGCATGCCATAAAGCCCCAGAAACTATCTGCAAATGAAAAGAGATACATCGGAATGGCACAAAAAAGCAACAGCAGTCCGAATACCCATTTGCCACCATATTTATCGGTGAAAATTCCCATCGGTAATCTGAAGATTGAACCTGTAAGCACAGGGATCCCGATCAGCCAGCCCACCTGGACGAGGGTAAAATTGTAAAGTCCGTTGTCGACAAGAAAGGTGATCATCACCCCGTTAAACGTCCATACCGCAAAGCAAACTGTAAAGGCCAGGGTGTTGAAGAATAACATCCTATGAGATTTTGGTGTTACTATGTGCTGCATATTCAAGGTTTTATGATGTAAAATCTGTCTTTATAAAAGTTTACTCAGCCAATTGTCAAGAATTTTTAGGTTTTACCTCAGGTGTTATGGCTGTTGAGTTTCGCATCAGCTTCCGGTCACGGTTCCAGATCACCACCTGGAAAGGCCGCCAGAAATATCTCACGGGGAATACAAGGAAATGCATGAACCTGCTGAAGGGGATCAGTCCGATGAGCAGAAATGCGGTTGAAATATGAATTTTAATGAGCAGGGGCATAGCCGAAACCGATGCCAGATCAGGATTCATCAAGAATAATGAACGAATATAGGGAGTTAGGACTGCTGCAAACCAGGCTGACCCCCAACGATACGTCAGGGCAATCCAAATCCCAGTTACTGCCTGGGTGAGTAAAACAACAAAAACCACAATATCCATATCGGTGGTAGCGCTATGAAGGCGTTTGCTTCGAAGGCGCCGGAATACAAGGATCACTACTCCCGAGAAGAAGGATATCCCGAAGATCAGCGCTGCAGATTCAAGGATGACAAGCCTTACCGGGTTGCCATTCCAGGCGATGACTGATGCAGGGAACAGAAATGCGATCAGGTGGCCAAAAAACAGGGCTACAATTCCCCAATGCATGAACAACCCACCAAAAAAGAGATCTCTGCTTTCGAGGAACTGGGTGGATAGCGAGGTCACTTTATAGGCTTGTGTGCCATACACATAAATTGAACCAACCAACATCACGATCAGTGCAGTATAGGGCAATGCGATGAGTAAAAAAATGTCGCTCATGGGATTAAAGTTTTTGTTTGCCGATTTCATGTAAAAAGTCTGCCCCACAGGCATATTCATCACCTGCACTGCATTCGCCACCTGGCTTCACCTGGTAAACTTCAAAAGGCAGCCCGGAGAAATCCGTTTCCATTATTCTCAGAAGCGCTTCAAAGGCATATCGATAAACATTATCCGTGTTATTAAATTTTTTCAATATCTCCCTGATGGCCGGAAGCATGATGCTGTATGCGAGTTCTTCAGCGACCTCCTGTTCTGACATCAAAGGGAGCAAACGCAGTACATTGGGCAGGTGATCGGCCAGTTCACTGCCCAGGTCATTACCCGCTCCTGTTTGCTCCTGTTGCATCATGGCAAGGAAATTCCCCCGCTTGTAGTCTTCTCCGAACAGGATATACCCCAGGTCCATAGAAATTAATGCTTCCACCTCAAAGGTGTTGATGAAGTACTCCTCCCTGCTATGCAGATCCATATCGTGTATGGTTCCCTGAAAATGCAAAAAGGTATCGAATGCCACAGGATAGTTTGCCTGCAGGATATCGTTAGTGAGATGGAGTAAATCATCTGTTTTCTGATCAGGATAGTCGAACAACCCGGCAAGGATGCTGTATTTTTGTAATCTTTCAGCCATGATCATTAAATTCTTTGCGGTGCATTCAAGGTTCCAAATCCTGTATTCCCCTTGATATCTGCGGTGTTTTCCAATAACTCCGTGGCCTCCTCGCGATGAGCTGCCGGGATCACAAACCGTTCGTTGAACTTTGGAAGCGAGGTCAGGCGAAAAATGTCATCTGCCACATCGGCGGTGAGCCCTGTTTCTGCAAAGGCTTGCTTACACTCATCTTCATGGAGGTCACCCACGGTAACTCCGCGCCGGTGAATCCTGACCGCCATCAGTTTTTTCAGTACCTCTCTGACCTTTCCGGTATCCCCGGCAGTAAAAAGGTTAGCCATATATTGCATCGGGACCCTGCTGCTTTCAATTCCTCCCCATAGTGAAGCGCTCGTTGTTTCGTACGATCCGGTGGAAGTGTCGGCAATGGCAGGAAGCAGAGGCGGAACATAGAATAGATTTGGCAAAGTGCGGTATTCGGGATGCAACGGCAGGGCAATACCCCATTCTTTCACAAATTTCCAGACGGGTGATTTTCTTGCCGAGTCCAGCGTACTTTCTGCAACGCCATTTTCACGGGCAGCTTGCCGGACTTTCTCATCAAATGGATCGAGATAGATTTCCAACTGTTTTGCAATAAGATCCTTTTCATCACAAGATGCGATCTCCTTTATCCTGTCGGCATCATACAGCAGCACCCCCAGATATCGTATCCTCCCCACGCAGGTATGCATGCAGGCCGGAGCCTGGCCGGTCTCCAGCCTTGGATAACACAACAGGCATTTTTCCGACTTGCCGTTATTCCAGTTATAATAGCTTTTTTTATAGGGACAAGCGGATACGCACATACGCCAGGAGCGGCATTTGT
>CAYHCQ010000138.1:0-8619 GCA_964355115.1 uncultured Prolixibacteraceae bacterium
TGTTTCATAAGTTCCTTTTACCCACTCCTTCACCGGCTGATCATCCTCAGCCACTATTTTCCAGTCGCCTCCTGCTGTTGCTGACTGGAACCTGAAAAGTCTCCATGTCCCGTTGTCGCGAACGGCCAACAGCTCGTCGATGCGGTCGCCGTTGAAATCGCCGGCTGCAAGCAGCTGCATCGGGGTGTCGGACTTCGACAGGATCCTGATGGCGGGCCGGTTTGTGTTAGCCTCTTTGCATGGGTCTCCGGCGGGATCAATCACGCACAGCAGATAACCTTTTTCGCCGGCGATGATGAACTGCTCTGCCTCTCCCGTGACGAATTTTCCCTTCATGATCCGGGTGATCTTCCCAACTCCGGCAAGTTGCTGCGGGACGGTCAGCGCAAGTTTCCTGAACTCCTTCAGGTCGGCGCACCAGCTCCAGAGATCGGCTTTCGAATTTCCTTTCACGACGAGGATCTCATCCCCCCCGCCCGGGAGAAAGTTACCTGAAACCACCCTGTCGTTCTGGCCTATTTCAGCCGCCGGGACCATCTTCCCTTCTTTCTGTCTTTCAAGGCAGGTGACCGGGAAAGGGGGATAGTTGAATTTCGGTGTGAATCCCGTGCCACGCGTGAGATCGACAAGGGCTGAGTCGCCACGCCGGTCGACAGGACCGCCAAAGGAGATGAAGTAGTCGTCGATCAGGATGTCGGTGCGGCTATTGTTCCAGAAGTAGACCTGGATCTTGTAATCAGGCTTGAATGTAATAGAGGAGAGGTCAAAATAGCCACTTATCTTGAACCACTTTTCACGGGGAATGAGCGGCTCACGCAGGGTCACCGCCTTCCAGGTCACATTCACCCCGAGTTCGTTGGAGGCGGCGAAAACCAGGGCAGCGGTAACATCATTTTTTGTGGGTTTCACATATACCCAGGCGCTGATGGCCACGGCCTTCAGGTTCTGCAGCCCCACCTCCCCGGCCTTACGTTCGATGGCCACGCTATAACTGTTCTGTCCGTATGCCTTCACCGAATACTGCCCAGAATGGGCCATCCCCTTAACAATGCCGCCGGGAGTCTCCTTTCCGGCGGGTACCTCGAAATCGAAGTAGAGGGTATTGGGTGCCTGCGCCCTGATCTGCTGCGGGTTGGCAAACTCTTTTTCGGCCCCGCTGGAGACCTTCATCACTTTGTTCAGCGGAAAGTACTTCCAGCCAAGGGCGACAGCTATAAGGGAAACGGCAAGCAGAATTCCAAGGATGAGGAGACGTTTTTTCTTTTTACTCATGAAAAGCAGGTTAACGGATAAGGATGATTTTCAGGGTTCCGGAATAATCCCCGGCTTTCAGGCGACAGATGTAAACCCCGGGCGACAGAACTCCTCCCTGATCGTCTCTGCCATCCCAGATGAAAGAATGGTCGCCCGGCTGCACCTGGGTTTCGGAAATCCTGCGGACAAGGGTCCCCTGCGAATCGAAGAACTCCAGGACAACCTCTTCTGTGGCAGCCAGCGAATAGCCGATCCGTGACTTCAGGGTGAATGGATTGGGTGAAGCATCACGCAACAGGGTCGATGCTAACCCCGGGTTGCCTTCAATGCCGATCGGTTCACGCACATGAAGCACCACCGGGATCACAAATTTGTTGTTGAAGAGATCGCGCACAATGATATCGCATGTAAAGGTTCCGGGGCCGAATGACGTGGCGCTGACAGCAACGTTCACCGGGGCAGTCTGGTTGTGGGTAAGTGTACCGGTGTTGTTGGTCAGGGTAACCCAGCTGTTGGCCAGTCCGTAATTGTTCAGCTTTACATGGCCGGGCTGCTGGTGCGGGGTTGTTCCGAGGCTGTCGCCGCGCAGGTCGTACACAATAAAGGCATCGCTGTTGTAAGTAACATCCACAATGCCGGTTACGGTCGCCGTGGCTGTTTCGCCGGGCCGGAGTACACCACGGCTTCCGCTGGTGCCGTGCCAGTCGAGGCTTGCGCCGTTACCGCTGCCGCCAAGGAAAACCAGGTCACCGTTTGCGGGACCGGAGAAATTGGAGGCAGAATTCACGATAACACCCGGTGGGAAATCCATCTTGATGTGTTCGATATACTCATTGTCGGCCGAGAGGTTGTGGGCCACAAAGGTCCAGTTGAAGGCCTGTCCGGGCACGAATCCGTCGGTGTAGCAGTTGATGTATGAGCCCATCAGGTTGTCGCCTGACTCATCCTTTTTGCCCATTGCCGTATCGAACACCATGGCCGAAAAGTGCATGATGCCTCCACCGGAATTGGTAACGTTGACCATCGTGTAGGTAACCTGGCCGGGATCCAGCGTTGTTTCTATCAGCGGAGGAGTCGCCTCCAGTAGAGGAACTACCCCCTCCATCAGCGGGAAGGAGATGTAATCGAGTATTCCGCCGTCCAGGCCGGTACTAACCGAATAATCTTTGTGGTACTGCCAGGTGAAGGTGTGATATCCTTCGGTTACAGGGAATGTTTCGAAACTCCAGGGAATTTCTCCATCCCATTTACCCATCTCGAAATTATCAATGTAAAATGCAAAGTAGTCGTAATTCTTATTGCCGCTGCCATCATGCTCGCAGGAGACATATTTCCAGAAGCTGATATAGCCATCCTCGAGTACCATGGCATTGAGGTTGATCACCGACTCCTGGTCGTGCTGGATCACCCCCGAACGGCCGCTGTATGCGCCCTCCTTCTTCACGGTAGTCTCCATCTGCCATGGCCATGTACCGGTATTAAACCACTGAAATTTAGTGAAGCCGCCGGTTTCATAATCCTCCACGATCTCTCCCGAAAAAAGAAAGAGGCTGTCGCTCACCGCGAAGTTGTTATTGGCGGTGATATCTGCATGAATCCTGTAGATGTGCTCGAAGGCAGCCTGGTCGCTCCCTGTGACATGAAATGTGAGAATTTCCGAGGAATCGGCCTTCAGCTGGTTTATCGTGGCGTTGTTCACATTCAGTGTAAGGTTCGGGTCGAGGGTCGAAAGGACAATGTTCACCCCCGATGCCTTTGCTCCTCCGATATTTTTAAGCGTCACCAGCATGTCGGTGCTCTCACCGGCATCCAGTTTGCCATTATCCCCGTCGTTAAGAACGATACCGGTAATGTGAAAAACGGGTGCATAGGCCTTGAGATTAACCTGTTTGGTGAAATTCTGCTCCGTTGAGGTCATTTGAATCTGCAGGGTAAAAGGATGGTTGTCGGGCACATCGGATGCTACATCAAAGTCAAAGGCGCCCGGGAGAACAAGATTCTGGCCACCGGCGAGCAGCGCAATCGATTCTGTACTGTCGGTGAGCGTAACATAGGGATCCGTCTCCGTCATGGTCATCACTATGTTGTGCAGAGACTGTGATCCGAAGTTGGTAATATTAAGATTCAATGCGGCCGATTCACCGAATTCAATGATGCTGTCGCCCCCAGAACTGATGGTATAATTAACCAACAATCCGTATGTGTTAAAGAGAAGCGTTTTCACCGAACTGATGAAGTTGTTGTCGGTAACCATGAATTTCACCGGAAGATTGTTGTAGGGGTACAACGGTGTACCTGTAAAATGGCCATCTTCGGTAATCGTCATTTCAACCGGATAGTGGCAACCTGTGAACTGGTTGAGGGTATTGGTCGTCACCACCGGAGTTCCGCTGAGCTGCGCGTACTGGTAGTTTTTATTGTCGCCGGATGAGAGACCAGAATTCCAGGCCGTTGAGACTGGAAATATCATGTCGCCGTAATAATATTCGATATTCCCGTTTGGGTAAAGTTTTACTGCAAAATTGAGGTTGGTTGAACCTGCCGATCCCGAGATGGAGGCCTTCCACCGGAAGATGGCAAAATTTGCATTTCCTTCGTACCAGATGCCCTGTGCATTGCCGGGGTAAATGGCCAGGTCGGCCAGGAAGGGGGCAATGATCGGGGTTTGTTTGAAGAGGAGTTGCTTGTCGATGATATAGGGGTAGGTATAGGGCTGATCGTCGAACAGGATATGCCCGTCGGCATAGATATATACCTTGTTTATTGTTTTTTTATAGAACGGGAACTGGAAATCCAGACTTTTCACCGCATAACCGGTATTGTTGTTGGTGAGGGTGAGCTGCTGGGAAGTAACCGTTGGAAAGGTTGCTGCACCAACCGATTCGGGATAGTCGAGTTTCACGTCCCAGAGGTAAGGCGGAGTTCCTCCGCTGGCGGAAAGGGTTACATTGTAGGGCTGATAAAGCGGTGCCGGCGGAAGGGTGGCTGTGGTAATGACAGGCTTGCTGAAATTGATGGTGGCGGTGAGGCTGAGCCGGGTCATTCCGTTATTCACGAGTGGTGTGTTGTTGGTGGGATAGTTGATGGGAACTGCCGTTCCGGAGGTGTAGTCGATGAGCGACCAGCTTGTGATCTCGCCGGTTCCGATTGCCGTCGGGTCGCTTTCCTGAACCTGCAGGAAGAATTTTGCTGCCACCCCCGGATTGATAAGGCTGAGAAGGGGTGCCAGGTCGAGACCGAACTCGATGGTTTTATCGGCTTCTGTTCCGCCGCCGGTCATGAACTGCGCTCCTCCCTGGTATCTGAAGATGGGGAATTCCAGGACATAGGTGGGCAGGGTTCCGCTGGCATCGGGATTGACGCCGGCCGTCACCTTGATCATGTTGCGGATGTTGTGCTTCAGGGTAACCTTCATGGTGAGCTGCGGGGAGCAGGTTTGTTTTGCCTCAACAATGTAGACCCGGTGGTTCCAGATACCGCCCAAGCCGATGTTATCGGCCAGGTTCTTGTACATGGTATAGCAGAAACCCTGGTTACCCCAGCCGGTTCCTGCATAGCCGTTGGCATATTTGATGCCGCCGATCTCCCAGTCGTGCATGTCTACCACGGCATCGCCATTGATATCGATATTGTTGGTGTACTGCCCGTCGCCGTTGAAATCGTACCGGATCGAGTCGTTGAAGCCGCAAACGGTCCAGGTATGCGACGGACTGCTGCCCCAGAAGGTCTGCACATATTTCCCTGCTTCGGGTGTGCCGGCCGGCAGCACCGTGGCCGGGGTTCCGGAATATTGCCCGTACAGGTTGGCAACACCACCCACCGACGATCCGTTGAGGTGTTCGGAAAGCCAGTATTTCAGTGTCTGCAGTCCTTCCGGAGTGTTTACCTGGATCGCTTTAACCCCTGTGATCCGGTTTTTCATGCCGTTGTAATACTTGTCGTACCCCGTTATCCACCGCAAATAGCCACCGGTGTTGAGTCCGCCGCCGTAATCGGTCACGTTCATGTTGCCGCAGGCCCGAACGATCTCCCACGAATCGAAGGCGCTCGCCCCCTGGTAGTTGTTGGCGTTGTTGAGAAAATCCCAGGTGAAATGGCTCGGGTACTGGTTATCGCCCACATTGGCGGGAAGGTTCCGCAAACGGTCAATTTCATAGCAGAAGTTGAAGGAGACGCCGGCGGATTGTCCGCACTCATATCCCGACTGCCAGGTAATAGGCCGAAAATAAGGCTGTGTGGAGTTGTCGACCCACTGAGGAAGCAACGGGGCATCTGGCCCTTTGTATTCATCAGGCAGTTTCAGCTCCGGAATATTCGAGAGCACGAACAATTCGGCCGGGGTAAGCGAAACCGGCTCTTTCCCCAGTTGGGCAGGGTAATCCTGGGCGAAGAGTGCGACCCGGGTGATGATAAGCAACAGAAAAAAAAGGGCAATTCTTTTCATGCGACCGGCAGATTTCTCACAAAGTTAAGGAAATTGAACCTGAGTCGGCGCCACTACCATTTTTTCAGCCTTTTCTGCTCCCAGGTATAGGCAGCATCCATCATGATCATCGAATCGAGGGAGACGTGGTTATCCTCTGCCTTTTTCTTCACCACATTCAGCCACTCACCATTCCGGCGGATCTCACAACCAATATAGTCGATGCTGTCGAGGTAGCTCTTCCAGGGAATTTCGCTGAAGGTGCTGAAAAACATATACTCCGCGTCCGCCCTGATCATCTCATCGAGAGGTTTGTTGTTGCTCCGGGCTTTGGAAACCATGAAGCTGAACCACTCGCGGTCGTTGCGGATGTCGTTTTCCATCCTGATCATTGCTCTTTGAGGAGGCCAGGGATGAAAAGCCGCATAGGCTTCCTCCGGAAAGTTCCAGAAGGCGCTGTGGAGATTGATCTCCGAACTCATCAGTAAAACCAGGTCGAACTTTTTCAGCTTTTTCAGCAGATCCGACTTATCGGCATAAACCGGGGGGATTACATTATGGCGCGGGTAGAGTTTCTTGTTGTAATACCAGTATTCCTGGCTTTTAAAGAGTTTCCGGCCATAAGGCTCCAGAATATTCAGGTAGTAACTGTCGGCAATGATCAGCACCCTGAGCCCTCTTTTTGCAGGATCATCCTCAAACCTGATTACCGGCGCAAAGGTGGCATCAGGAGGCAGGGGCCAAAGAAGATTAAGGATGATACCGATGTCATTTTCTGTACCCCTGGGCCTGGAATACTCCCGGAAACCAGAAACTTCCCAGGATGGCATGGTAAGGCCGTATCCAAAGGCAAGGTAATTCACCAGTGAATCCATCGCTTTCGACACGCCGTAAAGGCTCCAGTGCATTCCGTACTTCGGGAACAGCGGGAACCGCGCCGAGTCCTTCATCTGCAGAAACCAGCGGTTCATGTCGACAAATTTCAGCCCGGTGGTCTGCGAGGCTGCAATAAACTGTTCATAGTTTGAAATCCCTCTTTTTTTATCCCGGTACCTCGCCGGAAAGTGTTCGGGGAAAAAGGTGGCCTTGCCCGGTTCGTAAACGACAACCAGTGGTATTCCGTGTGACTGCAGACTATCCTGGACATCTTTTAGAAGCCGTACCTTCTGATCGATGACACTCCCGCCGATAAAAAAATCACCGTTGTATTCTCTGATATAATCCTCCTCGAAAAGGTATCCCGATCTCCCTTCAATAAAACCGGGGGCATGGGTAATTCCAAAGAGGCTGTAATCGAACTGACAGTTAACCCGGACCAGCGTATTATGAAAGCCGGTGTGGTCCTGCAGGCGGTTCATGAAATCTTCGGCAAAGGTTCCGTCGAGCCAGCGTGATTTAGAAAGCTGGTCAAGACCGGGTGACGGCTTCGGGATATAATAACCATCCAGATCGCGCTCCCTGATGAACTTAAAATGCTTTTGAACCGCCGGCAAGACGAGGAATGCACAGACCAGGATAAGCAATGCGGTTTTAAAACTTTTCATGGCGATGGCTCAGAACCTGAAGTAGATGAACGGACTGAAACCCGATGAGGAGATGGTGGCTTCGTTAAGGATAAGCAGGAGAATAGCAATTATGGAGAAGAGGATCATCACTCCGTTTCGGGGTGAAAGGTAGAGGGAGTCGACCCATGTCTCAGCCTTTTTAAATAGCCCCCAGAAGGAGAAAATAGCGGCCAGGGCAAGCATGGTCCAGAACTTCGGGTTAAGCCAGATGTCATTATCCGGCGACTGGAAACTGAACATGCGCCTCACATAGAAGTGGAGATAATCAAGATTTTCGGCGCGAAAGATGATCCAGCCGAACATGAGAATTAAGAAGGTGACGGCAATACGAGGAATGCGTCCGGTCTTTTTCATCCATTTCAGCAGGAAGAGGCGGTCGAGAATAAGGAAGAGCGCCATGTAGCCACCCCAGAGTATGAAATTCCAGGCGGCGCCGTGCCAGAAACCGCAAAGCAGGAAGGTCACCGAGGCGGCCAGGATATAGATCACCTTGTCGGCCCTCAGACTAAGGTATCGCTCGTTGGGCAGCCACCGCGAAACGCGATAGGCCAGCGGCAGGAAGATATAGTCGCGGAACCAGAATGAGAGGGTGATGTGCCAGCGACGCCAGAATTCGGTGATGCTCTGGGAAATGTAGGGGAAGTTGAAGTTTTCGGGCAGGCGGAAGCCGAGCATCCGCGCAAGGCCGATCGCCATGTCTGTGTATCCGGAGAAATCGAAATAGATCTGGAAGGTGTAGGCAAGGGCACCGATCCATGCCAGCGAGGTGGAGAGTTCATTGGAGTTCAGCGCGAATATCTGGTTCACCTGAACACCGAGCGTGTCGGCGATCAGCACCTTTTTCGCCATCCCGATCATGAAACGATAGAAGCCCGTGAGGCGGAAATCGGTGGTCTCCTGCTCCTCACGGCTAAGGATCTGACTGTATATCTGTCCCGGTCGAACGATCGGACCCGACAACAGTTGCGGGAACATGAAAATATAGAGCGCATAATCCTGCAGCTTGGTCATCACCTCATGCTTCCGTTTGTAAACATCCAGGGTATAGGAGAGTTTCTGGAAGGTGATGAAGGAGATGCCGACAGGCAGCGCGATCCGCGTCCATTCTGCGGGTTTCGATCCAACATGTTGAAGAATGATGCTGACCTGATCCACAAAGAAGTTCATATACTTGAACCAGATGAGCAGACCCAGGTTCAGTAAAACCGAAAGCCAGAACAGCATCCGTCTTGCAACCCCGTCCTTCCGGCTCATAACAGCGATGAGAAAATAGTCGATAACGACAGCTGCACCTACATAAAAGACGAATTTCGGAGCGCCCCAGGCGTAAAAGAATATGCTGGCAAAAAGCAGCACCCAGTTTTTAAATTTCCGGTC
>CAYHCQ010000139.1:0-8353 GCA_964355115.1 uncultured Prolixibacteraceae bacterium
AACATGCCGAAGAAAGCGACCGCCTCAAATCAGCCTTCCTGGCCAATATGAGCCACGAAATAAGGACTCCGATGAATGGCATTCTTGGTTTTTCCGAATTACTGAAAGAACCTAATCTTACAGGCGAGGAGCAACAAAAGTATATTCGGATTATCGAGAAAAGTGGCGCACGTATGCTCAATATTATCAACGATATTGTTGATATTTCGAAAATAGAAGCAGGTCTGATGAAAATGGATATCAGCAAATCGAATATCAACGAGCAGATTGAATACATTTATACTTTCTTCAAACCCGAGGTGGAAGCCAAAGGGATGAAACTATCGTTTAAAAACGCCTTACCTGCAAAGGAAGCAATTATAAAAACCGACCGCGAAAAACTTTTTGCCATTCTTACAAACCTTGTTAAAAATGCGATTAAATACTGCAAAGAAGGTACAATAGAATTAGGGTATGAAAGAAAGGGGAAAGACATTGAATTTTTTGTAAAAGATACAGGTATTGGGATTCCAAAAGAGAGGCAGGGCGCCATTTTTGAACGATTTATTCAGGCTGATATCGTTGACGTACAAGCAAGACAGGGAGCAGGTTTAGGCTTGTCGATTTCTAAAGCATATATAGAAATGCTGGGTGGTAAAATATGGGTAGAAAGCGAAGAAGGCATTGGCTCAACATTTTATTTCACTTTGCCTTACAATACTGAACCGGTGAAAGAAACGCTTGATCAGCACCTTACACCTTCAGTAAATATCGATAATGTTAGAAAACTAAAAATTCTGATTGCCGAAGATGATGATGTATCGGAAATGTTGATTGCAATCAATGTTAATGAGTTTGGCAAAGAAATTTTGAAATCAAAAAACGGTTTTGAGGCTGTCGAGGTTTGTCGCAATAATCCGGACATTGATTTAATTCTAATGGATATTCTAATGCCTGTAATGAACGGATATGAGGCAACCCGACAAATCCGGCAATTCAACAAGGATGTTGTTATTATCGCCCAAACTGCTTTTGGACTATCTGGTGACAGAGAAAAGGCAATTGAAGCTGGTTGCAATGATTATATTTCGAAACCCATTGACAAAGATGAGTTACTGGGGTTAATGCAAAAGTATTTCAAACGATAATATACCTCCAGGTTTGAAAAAGAAAAAGCCGGTAAGTAATTGATACTTAACGGCTTTTTCTTTCACAATGTGCCCGGGACAAGACTCGAACTTGCACATCCTAGGGACACTACCCCCTCAAAGTAGCGTGTCTACCAATTTCACCACCCGGGCTTTTATCCATAAACCCCCACACTTAAGTGCGGGGTTAAGGGAGCGCAAAATTAGTGAAATTTTTCTTTCTGCCAAAGAATTCTCGCGTCAGAGCAGAGAAATTCCGAAAGCGACCGCCAGTCCGACAACTACCGTGATGAATTTCTGCAGGTTATACTTATGGTTCTCCTCTGTTTCAAAAAGGATCGAAGTCGAAACATGCAGAAAAATACCGATAACCACAGCCAGTATATAATTGAAGGAGGTCTCCAGCGAGGCAGCTATGTTGCTCTCCAGAAACTTGCCGAGGACCGAACCCAGGGGAGTCATCAATGCAAACACAGCCAGGTAGAGGAACGCTTTGCCGCGTGTGAGTCCGTAGTGAAGAAAAAGACTCATCAGCGTGAGCGATATCGGAATGTTGTGCACCACGATTCCCACAACCAGCGTATGCTGAACCTTCGTGTCGAAATGGGCAATGGGCATCCCTTCGAGAAAAGAGTGGATGCACAACCCCAGCAAAAGCAGGAACGGCGAAACCTTCTCGTCCTCGGTATGCTGATGATGGTGGCCATGTTCGGCACCTTCGGTCATCAACTCAAGACCAAGCTGAAGCAAAAAACCCAGCAGGACAAACACACCGGTGAGTAACTCCGGGGTGGCAAAAACTTCAGGGATGAGTTTCAGGAAGGTAAGCCCTATCAGGAAAGCCCCGCTGAATGCCAGCAGAAACTTCAGCACCCGGTCGTTGTCAGTCTTCATGAGGAAGACCAGCGACCCACTGAAGAGCACAGTTGTTATTAGAATTATATAGATTATCATAGGCTCGGATAAGGAGATAGAGTCACAAAGTCACAAAGTCACAGAGTCACAGAGTCACAGAGTCACAAAGTCACAAAGTCAGGTAACATTTATATTTTCAAATTCTCACATCAGCACATCAGCACATCAGCACATCAGCACATCGGCACATCGGCACATTGGCACATTGGCACATCAGCACATCGGCACATCACCCAACATCCAAAACCCGATAGGTGGTTGCCGTCGGGACGCCCCTGAAGATCTCGGTGACCGGACCGGATAAATCTTTCATACATCCGGTATCGTGCGAAATCCCAAGCGTAACCATGTCGTTCAGCACTTTATTGTAAAACTTTTCACTCACCACGATCCGGTTTTCGATGCTTTTCGACATCAGCCGGGCAGTAAGGTCAATGTCGCTTCCGTAGTAGTCATTGGCCCCTTCGAAGAAGGTTATATTGTGAACTTCGGTACAGAAATGCAACGCTACCTTGCAGTTGAGGAACAGCCCCGGCACGGGGTGGTTCCGGATGACGGAGAGCGAATCGTAAATATTGGAGAGCAGCCCGAAGCAGTTTCCGTCGGAGGTTTTTTGGCCGAGGTCAACCTCTGTAATATAAAGCATCATTTCATCGCCGATGCCCTTCACCAGGTTATCTTCAAGGTGATTTGCCCGCAAGAGTACATTAAAGGTATTATTCAGCTTTCTCCCCCAATCTTTCAGTCCACCCTCATACTTCATATCGGTAGACTTGTTGATGTCCATAAAAATGCAGACACCCGGGCAGGTAGGAATACTTTCCAGCACCCTGGTCATCTCCCCGGAATTGGGATCCGTAAAATTAATGTATTGAACCATCAGAAGACTTTAAGCGCCTCTTCCTGGCTGGGATGGATCTCAAAGATGTTCGTAAACCCCGAGATCTCAAAAATTTCACGGATATTCTCCTGCAATCCGCACAGTACGAATTTACCCTTTTGCTGGGTAATCTTCTTCAGTGCCATGAGTAAGATCCGCAGTCCGCTGCTGCTCACATAATCCATGTGTGAACATTCAACAATGATCCGGTCCTGCTGATTGGCAATCATATCCATGAGCTTCTTCTCCAGGATGCTGTAGTTTGTAGTGTCGAGCCGGCCAGTGATGCCGATCACCACGCAGGTATCCATCTTCTTTTCAGTAATTTCCATAAAAATCTGTTCAATTACGGGTTAAAAATTCTTGGTTAAAATTACGACATTTTTATTATCCAGCCGCTTGTAATCCACGCCATCCATCATTTCACGCACAAAATGAATTCCCAGTCCACCGATCTTCCGCTCATCGACAGGTTTCCCAAGCTCTTCATCGACTTTGCTTTCCAGGAGGTTAAAGGGTTTGCCATCATCGGTGAGGGTAACCTGAAGTATCCTGCCGGGTTTCAGTTGAAAATCGATCGTGATGACATGATCGCCGGGATTATCATATGCGTAAAAAACTATGTTGGTAAAAAGTTCCTCGAGCGACAGGTTGACCTCCATCACAACTTTAGATGGCAGGTTCCATTGAGAGGATACCTCCTCCAGTGTTGCTACGAGTTTGTCGAGTTCACCAACCTGGTTGACTAATTTCAAACGTATGTTTTGCATAGGCATTGGTTTGGAGGCTCCGATACCATTGTATTTCAAGGCAAGGATGGTGATATCGTCGGCCGGTTCTGCGCCGCTGGCAAACTGCTGCACCCGGCGGATGAGACTCTGAGTCGTTTGTTTCGCGGTCATGCCGGCAAACTCCGAAAGCGTTTGCGCCAGTCGTGCATCGCCGAAAAACTCATCCGACAATGCCAGCGCATCCGGAACACCATCGGTATTGAGCAGAAGCAGTTCGCCCGGATGAAAAATAAACTCCGATGATTTATAGGCTACCGAATCAAAGATCCCAAGCGGCAATCCGCTCAGAAATTTCAAGGTTCGCAGCTTGCCGTCGGTCGACATGAACCAGGGGTGGCTGTGTCCGCAGTTACAGAACTCCATCACCCCGGTGCGCAGATCGATGACACCTGCAAAGAAGGTTACAAACATCTGGTGCGGGTTATCCTGGCACAACTCCTTGTTAATACCCGTAATCACCTCTGCCAGCGGCAACCCTGCAACAGCCTTAGCCCTTAGCAGGGTGCGGGTAACCATCATGAAAAGCGAAGCAGGTACCCCTTTCCCTGCAACATCGGCGATGGCAATGCAAAGGTGGTCCGGGTCGAGAAAAAAGAAGTCGTAAAGGTCTCCGCCAACCGCCCTGGCCGGTTCAAGCACTGCGTAGAGATCCCAGTCCTCGCGGGTCACAAATCCTTTCGGCAGCATCCCCATCTGGATGGTGTGGGCCACATTCAGTTCACTCTCTATCTTCTCTTTGGCAACCGTAGCCTCCTGGAGGGTATCGACAAAGTTCACCAGTTCCACCTGCATCGATGCAAATGCATTTGTCAGCTGCGCAATCTCATCCTTCGATCTTGGTTTGGGGAGCTGTGCATTGAAGTCCCCCTGCCCGATCCGGCGTGTTGCCTCCACAAGGCGTATGATCGGTCGTGTAAATTTCCGGGTTATAAGGATAGTGATTACGAAAAGTGTTAACACACTGATACCGAAAATTATCGCCAGCTTCTTCAGGAAATCAAGCAAGTCCGACAGGAGTTCATCGGCAGGGAAGATCACGCCGAACGACCACCCCGTTGAGGCTACCGGTCCGTAGGAGAGAAAGCTCGGACTGTCCTTGGTTTTAATACCATCGGTCACAGTGAAACCCTTCCTGCCCGCAAGCATGCTTTTGAGAGCCGATAACGAATTGGCCCCATGTCCTTCACGCACCAGTTCAATGATGCTGGTATTGATGTACTTCGCTTGCGGGAAAGTGATAATCTTCCCCTTCTGAGAGACCAGGAACCCATAACCCGTTTTATAAACTTTCACTGCCTTGACGATCTTATCGAAAGAGCCAAGAGAAACATCCATGGTGAGTACCCCGATAAACTCCCTCTGTCCGTTTATCAGCTTAAAGATGGGAACCGAATAGGTGCACATCAGGGTATCGCCACCTCCTTTATCATAGTAAGGTTCCGACCATACAGGCCGTTTGAGAAGCTTGGGAAGCCGGTACCACTCCTTGGTAAAGTAATCATAACCTGCCCCCCCGAGCATTTTGAACTTCACCGACCGGCTGGTCTCAAAATAGTAAGGCGCATGCCAGTAGCTGGCTGAATCAAAGGCGTAAGGTTCGAAGGCGAGGCAGGTTCCGAAAACCACCGGACTCTGGATGATAAAATCGCGGGCGATCCTCAGTATGTCGCTGTACTGGGTGTTGGGGCTCTCAAGGGCATGCACCAGGGTCACCGGGACAATTTCCACCGGCAGAATGACATTCTCAATGCGGGTGATGGTCTGCTCGGTAAGGTTGTCGGCATCCTTCTGTGCATTTTCAACCAGCAGCTTGATTGAATAACCGTAACTGTATGCAAAGGCAATAAAGAAGATGATCAGGATGGCTGTAAGAAAGAAGAGGCTGTACCGGAATGCCAGACTCCGGAACCAGCTGAATTTAGGAAATCGGATATGCACGGCTCTGTGATGAGAAATTATTTCAGGGTAAAGGTATGAAAATATCGTCCAAACGATCTCAAAATTGGATATTTTTGCATCCGTATAACATAAACTTCACCCGATGAACGACATTCAGCAGTTGAAGCCGGAAAGGCTCTGGCACTACTTCGCAGAGATCTGCAACATTCCCCGACCCTCAAAAAAGGAAGAAAAGATAGCGGCTTACCTTATTGACTTTGCCAAAGCTCACCAATTATGGCACCAGCTCGATGAAGCCGGAAATGTGATCATCCGTAAACCCGCCTCACCTGGTTACGAGACCCGCAAAAGCGTCATCCTGCAGTCGCACATGGATATGGTATGTGAAAAAAATTCAGATACAGTCCACGATTTCGATAATGACCCTATCATCACCTGGATAGACGGAGACTGGGTGAAGGCCAAAGGCACGACGCTTGGCGCCGACGACGGCATCGGCATTGCAGCATCACTGGCCATTCTTGAGGCCAGCGACATTCCCCATGGCCCCATTGAAGCGCTTTTCACGATGGACGAGGAGACCGGACTAACGGGAGCTTTTGCACTGACAGCGAACCAGCTGGAAAGCAGGATACTCCTAAACCTCGACTCCGAGGACGAGGGACAGATTTTCATCGGCTGTGCAGGCGGCAAGGATACCGTTGCCACCTTCGACCTGAAAACCATACCGGTTCCTCCAGGCTCCGCAGCCTATAAGGTAAGCATTACCGGCCTTAAAGGCGGCCATTCCGGCGACGACATACACAAAGGGCTGGGTAATGCCGTAAAGCTGCTTAACCGCTTCCTGTGGAATGTCGCGAGTGATTTGGATGTAAAAGTATCCACGATGGATGCCGGCAACCTCCGCAACGCCCTCGCCCGCGAAGGATTTGCGCTGGTAACACTGCCCGCGGCCAATACTGCTGCATTTGAAACCAGTATTAAGGAGTTCCACAATATTTTCACATTCGAACTTCACACCACCGAGCCCGATCTTAAGTTCACCGCCGAAAAGGCAGAGCTGCCCTCTGTGGTCCTTGAACCAGGCTTGCAGTCAGGCCTCCTCAATTCTCTGTACGCCGCTCCTCACGGGGTGATTGCCATGTCGCGCGACATTCCCAACTTCGTGGAAACATCTACAAACCTCGCGTCGGTAAAGTTCCGGGAGGGAAAGATTCTGGTCACCACCAGTCAGCGCAGTTCCGTAGATGCATCCAAAAAAGACATCGCCGACATGGTTGGTTGCGTATTCACACTGGCCGGAGGTGCGGTTGAACACTCATCCGGCTACCCCGGATGGGCGCCAAATCCCGATTCCGAAATTCTGCGTATCTCTGTCGCCTCCTACCGCCGGCTTTTCAGCCAGGAACCCGAGGTGCTTGCCATTCACGCCGGCCTTGAGTGCGGACTCATCGGAGCGATTTATCCCGGCATGGACATGGTCTCCTTCGGTCCTACCATCAAGGGAGCCCACTCCCCCGACGAACGGTTGCACATCGAAAGTACAGTGAAATTCTGGGATCTTACGCTGGATATTCTGAGGAATATTCCTTAGAGTCCCACTCCCACTCCCAGCCTGAATATCGGGTTGGAGTAGGGTGAGTTATAAGAATCGTTCAGGTTAAAGAGCAGCAGGAAGTCCATGGCAACACGGCTTCCGATGGGCTGGCGGTACCCCCCTCCTACGAAAATGCTGTTGATCTCAACAACGCTATGGCCGGGGACGAAGGTATTGCCATACGGGTCATAGATGTGTCCATACATATTATTGGTATAGGGACGGGTGTACGTCTGGTATTCATACTCAACATGGGCGAATATGTTTGCCAGGAACCCGTCAAAGATGCTGGCAAGGTAATAGCGCAGGTAGATTCCTCCGCCATAAACGCTTGATTCGTACCCCAGGTATTGTTTTGCGTCGTTATCCCAGAAATAGTCCTTATAATTATAGTACTGGTAGATCATGCGAAACCCGACATACAGATTGTCTATGGTACGGATGCTGATTTCCGGCGATATCGTAATACCTGTAACGCTTCCGAACTGAAAACCCAGGTTTCCTCCAATGCTTACCCGCCGCCAGAAGGTATCGGGCCGCCTGGGCTTTGCCGAGAGGGAAGGGATGGTATCCTGAGACATGGCATCATTCGCTGCGAGAAAAAGCAGCATAAGGATCACCGGGATTTTAACGAAGCGGCGACACATATATAATAAGATTTAGTTACTGATTTCGGTACTGCAAAGATAATGCAAAAATAGAACATTTGTAACGTCCTATTTTTAAATACCTTATCACAATATATTGAAAAAATGTAAAATATTTTATCAGTTTATTCAGAATTCTCTTGCCAGTTAAAAAA
This sequence comes from uncultured Prolixibacteraceae bacterium, assembly GCA_964355115.1. GTDB lineage: Bacteria > Bacteroidota > Bacteroidia > Bacteroidales > FEN-979 > JANXZO01. The sequence continues at coordinate 8,012 of CAYHCQ010000139.1, forward strand.
TAAGATGTACTTTTGCACCCTCGTTTCGATGTTCTTTGTTTAAGATTGCAAGTAAAACCTTTAGTGGCGCAGGATTTGAGAGTGTATTGACAGAGGGGAAGAACTTTTTTATATTTTTTTTTAAAAAAGTTTGGTGGAATGAAAAAAGGTTGTAATTTTGCAGTCCGAATTTAAAACAAAGTACCTGAAAAGGGAAACGTAGATGTTCTTTGAAAGACTGAAGTAAATGTAGTAGCAAATATCCCAGATTAATAATTAACCTAGTTAATTTCTTTTTGGTAATAGTTAACCCGATACAGTATTAAATTTTCTATTTACAATGGAGAGTTTGATCCTGGCTCA
>CAYHCQ010000140.1:0-8301 GCA_964355115.1 uncultured Prolixibacteraceae bacterium
GACCACTCCCGAACACATCCGCAAATTTGCCCGGCTTGTTGTGAATGCACCCGTGCGTCCGGTTCCGGAACGAAGCCATGAACTTCGCCTCAGCGGACTCGAACCCCTCACCATATTTAAGGGAAGTAACTTCATCAACATCGGCGAACGAACCAATGTAAGTGGTTCTAAAAAGTTTGCCCGGCTCATTAAGGAGGAGAAATATGAAGAGGCGCTGTCGGTTGCGCGCCAGCAGGTGGAAAGCGGAGCACAGGTGATCGACATCAGCATGGATGAGGCGATGCTCGATGCTGAAAAGGCGATGGTGAACTTCCTCAACATGGTCGCCTCCGACCCCGATGTGGCCAAGGTTCCGGTGATGATCGACTCTTCCAAATTTTCGGTCATAAAGGCCGGACTGAAGTGTATACAGGGTAAACCCATCGTCAACTCCATAAGTCTGAAAGAGGGCGAAGATGCGTTCCGCGAACATGCAGCACATCTCAGGAAATTCGGTGCGGCAACGGTAATCATGGCCTTCGATGAAGAGGGTCAGGCGACTTCACTCGAACGACGCATCGTCATTGCAAAGCGTGCCTATACCATACTTACCGAAGAGCTTGACTTCCCTCCCGAGGATATCATTTTCGACCCGAATATCCTGACCGTTGCCACCGGGATCGAGGAACACAACAACTACGCAGTCGAATTTCTCCACTCCGTGAAATGGATCAAGGGGAACCTCCCGTTTGCCCGTGTAAGCGGGGGGATCAGCAACCTCTCCTTCTCCTTCCGCGGGAACGATCCGTTGCGTGAAGCCATGCATTCGGCCTTTCTCTATCATTCGATTCAGGCAGGACTCGATATGGGCATTGTGAATGCAGGCGCTCTCCCGGTTTATGATGAGATTCCCCGTGATCTGTTAAAGCTTGTTGAGGATGTGATCCTGAACCGGAGAAAGGATGGCACCGAGAGGCTGCTCTCCTATGCCGACCAGATGACAGACCAGGGGAAGAAGGAGGTGATCGAAGCCGAATGGCGCTCGATGCCCGTGAAAGAGCGGCTTCAGCATTCACTGGTGAAGGGCAATGCAGAATTTATCGACATCGACATCGACGAGGTCATGCCGCTCTTCGATTCGGCCCTTAAGATCATCGAAGGACCGCTGATGGATGGAATGAACGTGGTTGGCGATCTCTTCGGCGCCGGGAAGATGTTTCTTCCCCAGGTGGTAAAGAGCGCCCGCGTTATGAAGAAGGCCGTAGCCCGGCTCACCCCCAGGCTGGAGGCCGAAAAGGCAGCCATGAAAGGGCAGCCGCAGAACAATGGCAAAGTACTTCTCGCCACTGTGAAAGGCGACGTGCACGACATAGGCAAGAACATTGTGGGGGTAGTGCTGGCCTGCAACAATTATGAGATCATCGACCTCGGGGTAATGGTTCCTGCCGACAAAATCCTGGCGGCAGCCCGGGAACACAATGCCGACGTGATCGGTCTCAGCGGGCTGATCACCCCTTCCCTTGAAGAGATGACACACGTGGCAAAAGAGATGGAAAGGCTGAAATTTACGATCCCCCTGATCATTGGCGGCGCCACTACATCCGACATCCACACCGCAGTGAAGATCGAACCATTCTATTCGAATTCTGTGATTCATGTGAAGGACGCCTCAAAAGCTGTCGGCGTGGTTTCAAACCTCCTGTCGAAGGAATTTAAGCCCGCCTATGTTGATTCAATAAAAAAGAAATACCAGACCATGCGCGACCAGTACGACAAAAAGGCCGACCATACTTATGTCACCCTGGGCGACGCAAGGAAAAACAGGCTTAAGGTCGACTGGAAGAAATACAAGATCTGCAAACCACAATTTTCGGGAAGAAAGGTCTTTTTCGACTACCCGCTGGATGAGATCAGGCAGTATATCGACTGGACCTTCTTCTTTCATGCCTGGAAGATGAACGGGAAATACCCGGCCATTCTTACCGATCCCATTAAAGGTACGGAAGCCCGCAAACTGTTTGATGATGCCCAGCGCATGCTCGATGATATCGTCGGCAAAAAGATGCTGATTGCACGGGGCGTTATTGCGCTCTATCCATGCAATTCGGTGGGCGACGACATTGAGGTCTACAAGGACGAAAACCGGACCACTCTGCTTCATACCTTCCGTTTCCTGCGCAACCAGCAGACCAAGGAGCCCGGACAACCAAACCTCTGCCTCTCCGATTTTGTTGCGCCAAAGGAATCGGGTATCATGGATTATTTCGGCGGATTTGCAGTTACTGCAGGCCTCGGCGTGGAAGAGTGGGTGTCGCAGTATGAGCAGGAACTTGACGATTACAGCTCGATCCTGATCAAGATCCTTGCAGATCGGCTGGCCGAAGCATTTGCAGAGCTTATACACCAGCGGGTTCGCAAAGAGTTCTGGGGATTTGCACCCGATGAAACGCTTGATGTTCCTTCGATGATCCGCGAGGAGTATCAGGGAATAAGGCCAGCCCCTGGTTATCCTGCCTGCCCCGAACACTCCGAAAAACGCACGCTTTTCGATCTGCTGGAAGCCGACAAACAACTGGACATCCAGCTCACCGAAAATTTCGCCATGTACCCGGGTGCATCGGTGAGCGGATTCTATTTTTCACACCCTCAATCCCAGTATTTTAACCTGGGCCGTATCAGTAAAGACCAGGTAACCGATTATGCAAAGCGAAAAAATATTAGTTTTGAGCGCGCAGAAAAATATCTGAACACTAACCTGAATTATTAAACATGAGAGTAATTGACCTGCTGAATAAATCCGATAAAACACTTTTTTCATTTGAACTGTTACCTCCGCTTCGGGGCCACAATATCAACAGCATATACAGAACCGTTGATCCGCTGCTTGAATTCGACCCCAAATTCATCAATGTGACCTACCATCAGGAGGAGGTGGTTTATAAAAAGCGTGAAAACGGACTCCTTGAGAAGAAAACCATCCGGAAACGTCCCGGAACAGTTGCCATCTCGGCCGCCATCAAGTACAAATATCCTTCGGTTGAAGTGGTTCCGCATATCATTTGCGGAGGATTTACAAAGGAGGAGACCGAATATGCGCTGATAGACTTCCACTATCTCGGCATCGACAACATTCTTGCACTTCGGGGCGATGCTCCGAAAAACCAACGCACCTTCATTCCCGAACCAACCGGGCATGCCTATGCGAACGAACTGGTAACCCAGATCACCGACATGAACAGAGGGAAGTACCTCGACGACCAGCTTCAGAACACCTTCAACACGCAATTTTGCGTCGGTGTTGCCGGTTATCCGGAAAAGCACGTCGAATCTCCGAACCTTGCCTACGACCTGCAGTACCTGAAGACCAAGATCGATGCCGGGGCAGAGTACATTGTGACCCAGATGTTCTTCGACAACCAGAAATACTATGACTTTGTTGATGCCTGCCGGAAAGAGGGGATAACCGTGCCCATCATCCCCGGACTTAAACCCTTGTGTACAATACGTGAGATCAATGTCCTTCCCCAGATCTTCAACATCGACATCCCCGACGAACTGGTAAAGGAGATCATGAAGTGCCGTAACAACGAGGATGCATTCAGGGTAGGTATCGAATGGGGCATCAAGCAATCGAAGGAGCTGATCACTTATGGAGTACCTGTGCTTCATTATTTCACTGTCGGAATCAGCGAGAATATCTGCGCAATCGCCAAATCTGTATTTTAACCCTCTGCCATGTCATTGTACTCAACAATACAGAAAGATGCCAGCTCAGGCAAAAAGAAATTTGCTGTCCTGATCGACGCCGATAAATATTCCCTCGCTACTCTGAAAAAGACGGCTGCCATTTCAGTAAAGGCAGGAGCTGACTATTTCTTCTTCGGCGGCAGCCTGCTCACCAGCGACAGCCAGACTGAATTTATTGCATGGATCAAGGAAAACACGAGGATCCCTGTGATTCTCTTTCCAGGGAACAGCCAGCAACTGATCAACCGGGCAGATGCCATCCTGCTGCTGTCGCTTATCTCGGGACGGAACCCTGAAATGCTCATCGGACGGCACGTGATCTCGGCGCCTTATCTGAAGGCCAGCAAACTGGAGATCCTGCCAACCGGCTATATGCTCATCGAAAGCGGACGGACGACCTCCGTTGCCTATATGAGTGGCACAACCCCCATCCCTGCAAACAAGGATGAAATCGCAGTGTGTACCGCCATGGCCGGCGAGATGCTCGGACTTCGCCTGATATACCTGGATGCCGGAAGCGGCGCCGAAAACCCCGTGCCTGCATCAATGATCAGCAAAGTAAAAGCAAACATTAATGTACCCCTCATCATCGGCGGAGGAATCACAACGCCCCAAAAGGCCAAATCGGCCCTCGACGCCGGTGCAGATATCATCGTAATCGGCAATGCGATTGAGAAGAACCCTGCCGTGATCACTGAAATAGCCAGGGTCATCAATTGATAATTGACAATTGATAATTGAGGCAAAATACAACAAGAGTAAATCCTGAATCCCAGATTCAATCGTAGATCGCAAATCGAATTAATCGTAAATTCTTCCTTTATGCTTCGTAAATCTGCTTTACTGCTTGCCGGAATTTGTTTCCCGCTTATCCTGTTTTCTCAGACCCGTCTGCTCACCATCGACGATGCCACAAACATGAACCCCAAACTCAGTGTGGCCAATGTCTCGCAGTTAAAATGGATCGGAAAGAGCAACAACTTCTCATACATAGCAAAAAACTGCCTTGTGAAAGGCAATGTGAAGGATACGGGCCGGGATACGTTGCTAACACTGGATCTGCTTAATCTCTCACTCAAAGGGATGGTGGTGGAGCCCATGAAACGCTTTCCGGCCGTCAGCTGGCTGAATGAGACCACGTTCCTGTTTAATGTTTCCGGCAGGTACATCCGGTACGACCTCGGAGCGAAACTGGCCAGGGTATTGAATTCCTGTGATGAAAAAGCCGAAAACATTGATCTTGACAACACAACCTTCAAAATTGCCTATACCCTGGATAACAACCTATACATTGCCTACCGTGATCAGGCGACCGTTGTGGCCAGCGACCCCAATCCCGGCATACTGTTCGGTTCGGCCCGCGTGCACCGCAATGAATTCGGCATCTCCAAAGGGACATTCTGGTCGCCCACAGGGAAATGTCTCGCATTTTACCGGATGGATGAGACGATGGTGACCGACTATCCGCTTGTCGATATCAGCACGAGGATTGCCACAGCCGTGCCGGTGAAATATCCCATGGCCGGAATGATGAGTCACAAGGTTACCCTCGGGGTTTACAACATTGCTGCAGGAAAGACCATCTATCTGCAGACAGAAGGAACCGAATACCTGACAAACATCACCTGGAGCCCGGATGAGAAGTTCATTTACATCGCCTGCCTCAACCGCGATCAGAACCTGATGGATCTGAATAAATACGATGCGGTTACCGGTGCTTTCATCAAGACGCTGTTTACCGAAAAGAGCGAAAAGTATGTAGAGCCACAGCATGGTCCAGAATTCCTCAACAACGATCCCATGCGCTTTGTCTGGCAAAGTCAGCGTGACGGCTACAACCATCTGTATCTTTACGATGCGGAGGGAACCCTTATCCGGCAGCTCACGCAGGGGCCCTGGGTAGTCCTCGACTTTCTGAAATTTGATGAGACAAACAGGGAGGCCTACTTCATGTGCAACAAGGGTAATCCCCTCACCCGCATGCTCTTTTCTGTTGGCCTGAAGAAAGGTGAACCCATAGCCATTACAAAGGTTCAGGGAACACATAACCCACAGTTGAGCAACGACGGAAAATTCATCCTCGACAGCTACAATAATACCACAATCCCCCGTCAGGTTGAACTCACCGACAACAAAGGCAAAGTACTTCATTCGCTTTTATCTGCCGAGAATCCCCTGAAAGACTACAAACTCGGGCAAACCACCCTGTTTCCTCTCAAGAATGAAGAGAACATCGATCTCTGGTGCCGGTTGATCAAGCCTGTCGATTTCGACTCGACAAAAAAGTATCCCGTAATCATATATGTATACGGAGGTCCCCATTCACAGCTTGTAAGCGATACCTGGCTTGGCGGCGGCGGACTCTTCCTCAACTACCTGGCCGATCTCGGCTATGTTGTTTTCACCCTCGATAACCGCGGAACCTCTAACCGCGGAGTTGCCTTCGAACAGGAGATATTCCGGAATCTGGGAGTAGCCGAGGTGGCCGATCAGATGACCGGTGTAAAATACCTGAAGTCGCTGCCGTGGGTCGACTCGACAAGGATCGGGCTGAATGGCTGGAGCTACGGAGGGTTTCTTACCATCTCCTTGTTCCTCAGATATCCTGACACCTTCAAGGCCGCTGTATGCGGAGGACCTGTTGTCGATTGGAAATATTACGAGGTAATGTATGGCGAACGTTACATGGACACCCCGGAGACCAATTCCGAAGGCTATAAGAACGCCTGTCTTCTCAACAATGTGAAGGATATGAAGGGCAAACTCCTTATCATACATGATTACCAGGATGAGACCGTTGTGCCGCAGAACAGCCTTGCCTTCCTGAAAAAATGTGTGGATGAGGGGAAACAGGTCGACTTTTTCGTCTACCCGGGTCATGAGCACAATGTGCGGGGTAAAGACAGGGTTCACCTCAATAAGAAGATGGTCGACTATTTACAGGAATACCTGAAATAACAAGCAAAAGCGAACAACCACACGGCCCGCCGGATGGGCTGTATCCTTACTGCAGCGGTAGTCATAGCCTATCATATACCTGACGGCAGCTCATTTTTTCAATTCTAATTACCTTATATTCAACACATAACGATTTCGTCGACTTATTCCCTGCGTTCGTCGGGTTATTGATGCCATTGGTCGATTATTCTTATATTCATTCTAAATAAGTAGTTACATTTGCCACGTAATTTATTTATTTTCAATGCTTTGTTAAATAATTGTTAAATGCATGCAGAACTGTAACATAAAAAAAGACACAACGTCTTATGCTCACAAAAACACACAAACGAATACAAAAATGAAAAATTCTAAAAGTATGATAACCATGAAAGCCCTCTATATTCTTACTGCCATCGTCGGATTACAAATAAACATGCTCGTTGCCGGCAATGTTACTTCAGGCAGCACGTTAACCAGCAATGAGATCACTTTAACCGACTTGTTGGCACTGGTTCCGGAAACCCCGAAGGAAGCCGATTTCAGCGATGTTGCTCCGGAAAGCGATAACAGTTTTAAGGAGTTGGCTCCGGTATTACCCTCTGAAGCCGATTTCAGCGATACCGAGGTCGTTCCGGCGTCGAATCTGAACCTGGCTCCGGTAACGCCTGTTGTAGCCGATTTTGAAGACCTGGTGTAAACCATCTATATATCTTCCCCGAAAACAAAAAACCCGGCAAATTGCCGGGTTTTTTGTTTTTCTGAGCCTCTCAGGGGACTTGAACCCCCGACCTACTAATTACGAATCAGTTGCTCTACCAACTGAGCTAAAGAGGCAGAACCCCAGGCTTCAGCCTGGGGGTATGTCGGGATGAGAAGACTCGAACTTCCGACCCCCACGTCCCGAACGTGGTGCGCTAGCCAACTGCGCTACATCCCGATGGTATTCAAACCGGCCCTCGAAAGAACAACATTTTCCGGTTCAGGGGCTGCAAATTTAGTAATTTTTTTTCAGATTAAGCAACAGGAATTTTAGCCGGGCCGTTCTTTCGGAAATCCGGGTGAATTTTATTGGTTACATTTGCAACACCAATCCTTTATTCCAAAACAATCTGACATTTATGCCCAACGTAAAGTCAAACTTCCTCACCCTGTTTTTCCTTTCTTTCATGTTTTTGTTGACCGGTTGCACTGGAAAGCCCAAAGAAAACTCCGCCAGCGGCAAAGGAGCGAAACCAATATCCGTTTTGGGAGTGGTAATTCGACCCGGAGTGCTCGACAACAAGATCCAGTCTACCGGTTCACTCATGGCCAACGAAGAGGTGGAACTGCGCAGTGAACTTCCGGGTCGTATCGTCTCCATTAATTTCGAGGAGGGAAGCCATGTTGAGAAGGGCGATCTGTTGATGAAAACCGATGACCGCGAACTGCAGGCTCAGCTGAAAAAACTCAGGGTCGATGAAAAACAGGCTGTGGATGATCTTTACCGTAAAGAGAAACTGCTTGAACTTAAAGCTGTAAGCCAGGAGGAGTACGATCGCGCCTCAACTACCCTGGGAATTATCCAGGCACAGGTTGAACTTGTGCAAACGCAGATATCCAAGTCAGCCATCTATGCCCCTTTCGGCGGACAGATCG
>CAYHCQ010000141.1:0-8291 GCA_964355115.1 uncultured Prolixibacteraceae bacterium
AGGAATTTCTTGGATTCGTCATCTGCGTGGTACACCGGAATGCCCATGGTCTGAAAAATGGCTGATACCAAGCTTTTTCCGCTTCCTATATTACCGGTTAGCCCGACTTTTAGCATCTACTTGCGCTTCTTTACATAGCTTTTGGAAGGATCCACCTTATTCAGGCTGTCCTTCCGTTGCAATAATGAATCCCGCTCCAGGGCCGGTGACTTGATCATACCTGCCCCAACATGCGATGGAATGCGCCGAATCACCTGCTTCTCAAACTCAAAGTACAGTGTATCGGGGGTGACGATGAAAATATCGTTCTGGAAATCGGACTGCGCAGCGATCTCCTTACCCAGCCTGTTTGTTAGCAGGTAGGCCCAGGGAGTGAGATCGTTGCTCCTTACCCTGACGTTGCGCAGGCTCACCTCAAACTCCCGGTCGGCTGGCGTAAGAAAACGTTCCGAAAAGAGTTCGAAGCCCTGCAACTTGATCTTCACGGTAAGGGTCGAGTCAGAATACCTCACCAGCTTCAGGTTTCCGGGAATTTCGGTATAGGTAAGCCGGTATTCAATGGTGTAAAAGTAATTCTGTGATAATTTCACCAGGGCCCACAGGAAGACGGAAATTATCAGGCAGATGCTGAAAATAAAAAACTGGTTCTTGAATTTTTCACCTCTCCGCTTCCTGGCATTCTCGATCAGATCAATGAACTCAGGCTTCAATGGCGTTGACTTTTCAACCAATTACTTGTTCTCGATGGTCTGGGTGTTATCCATGGCAACAGCAGTTTTTTCGACGCGCAAACGAACGCTGTTTTCAACTTCAATGGTAACAGTTGTGTCCTGGATTTCGACAATTCTGCCATGAATCCCGCCAATGGTAATTATTTTCTGCCCCTTCTGAAGGCTCTCCTTGAATTTTTTCTGGTCCTTCGAACGTTTCATCTGCGGACGGATGAAGAAGAAGTAAAATACAACGATGATCAGCAACAGCGGAAGAAATGAATACCATCCGTTCTGCTGTCCGCCGGCTCCACCCTGGGGAGTCATTAAAAGGATACTTAAGAGATTAGTCATAATAGATACAATTTACGATTTATATTAAGTGACAAAGTGACAGAGTGACAGAGTCACAGAGTTAAAATTCTTATACCAATTCAATCCTTCAATCCTTCAAACCTTCAAACCTTCAATCTTTGCCTACTCCGCTCCGGGTGCGACGACCTGTGCTTTGATCCTGAGCAGGGTCGTATTTGGCTGGGTGTTGGCGACCACAACAATATTCTTGGCCTGGAAGCCGCGCCGGCCCTTGCTGTTGAACGATACTTTGATTGCACCCTCTTCGCCGGGGCGGATCGGGGTTTTTGGGTAACTCGGAACTGTACATCCGCATGAGGTACTCACGTCGGCAATCACAAGGTCGGTTTTGCCTGTATTCCTGAATTTAAACCCAAACGATACGGTCTCACCTTCAATGATCCTGCTGAAGTCGTGTTCCGTCTCCTCAAACCGGAGTATGGGAAGATTTGTGGAATCGCCCTCACCGCTGGCTGTGTTCGGATTGGAAACAACATCTGCCGGCAGAGTTCCCTGTTCGGTATTGCCGGAATTGCAGCCAACAATAAACAACAGACAAAACAGGATTGCGGTCACTAAGTATTTACTGGGGTTCATGTGCAACTTGCGGTTCAAATGGAGTGCAAAGGTAAGAAAAAATATAGTATTTTTATACTCTCTATGCGGATCTACCTTATCGGCTATATGGCATCGGGAAAATCGAACCTGGGTCAGCAACTGGCTCAAGCCATGGGATATGGGTTCGTAGACCTCGATTACCTTTTTGAGGAGCGTTACCGCATCAGCGTTCTTGATTTTTTCGAGAAATACGATGAGGTGAGTTTCCGGAAAATTGAACAGGTGCTGCTTTACGAAACTTTAACTCTCAAAAATACAGTTATTTCCACCGGCGGCGGCACTCCCTGTTTTTTCGAAAATATGAATTTTATCAGGGATGCAGGGGTGTCGGTTTACCTTCACTGGGAACTGAAACCGCTGATCGTCCGGTTACGTGCTGTCAAGGTTAAGCGCCCCTTGTTGAAAAACATTGGGGCGGATGAACTGGAGATCAGGGTAAAGGCTCACCTTGAACAACGTGAACCGTTTTACCGGAGGGCCGATTACCTGTTTGAAGCGGAGGGTAACACGATTGAGGAACTGGTACAATGGCTGAAGGTTGAAAGACACCCTCACTGATCTGATCTTTCCAGCAATGTAACATTTTCAACATGCTGTGTGTGGGGGAACATGTCGATGGGTTGTGATCTTACGTGCCGGTAGCCTTCCGACAGCAGCAACAGGTCGCGGGCCTGGGTCGACGGATTGCAGCTTACGTAAACGATCTTTTCCGGTTTAACCGCCAGCATCATCCGCACTACCTTTTCATGCATTCCTGATCGGGGAGGATCGGTGATGATAATATCCGGCGATCCGTTCTCAGTAATAAATTCCTGCGTAAGTATTTTCTCCGCCTCTCCGGCAAAGAACGCGGTATTTGTAATTCCATTAAGCTGCGAATTTATCCTGGCATCTTCAATAGCAGGAGCCACCGATTCTATTCCGATCACGCGGGCAACACTGCCTGCGATGAAATTGGCAATGGTACCCGTACCGGTGTAAAGGTCATAAACCGTTTCATTGCCCGTAAACCCTGCAAATCTTGCCGCAGTATGATAAAGGTTGACTGCCTGGTACGAGTTCGTCTGGTAAAAGGAGGCTGGCCCGATGCGGTACTCTACATCTTTTTCACCGCTGCGAAACGAGGGCATCCTCTCTGTGATGTAAGGAAATCCGGAGAAATGGCGGAATTCAAGGTCCCCCAGTGTGTCGTTTTTTTTCTGATTGATCACGTAAATCAGGGAGGTTATCACAGGAAATTCATCTGATAAGGCGCGGAGCATCGGCTCAATAAGTTCGGGCTGATCATCGCGAAAGACTAAAATTACCATGAGATCGCCTATGGAGGTGTTGCGGATGATGATGTTGCGCAGGAATCCCGTCCAGTTACGCACATCATAAAAGCTCATTCCGTTTTCCAGGGCATAGTTGCGGATGAATAACCGGATACTGTTTGAGGGCTCATCCTGCAGGTAACAGTTGCTGATATCAAGCACTTTGTCGAACATTCCGGGGATATGAAACCCCAGCGCATTCATCTCTTTCTCAGTAACCTGACCTCTGATATCGGCATCTGTAAGCCAGCGGCGGTTGGAGAAGGTGTACTCAAGTTTATTGCGGTAAAATTGAATTCGCTCCGATGCCAGGATGGGTAAAATCTCCGGGGCAGATATCTTCCCGATACGAACGAAACTGTCTTCCACCTGTTTCTGCTTGTAGAAGAGCTGGTCTTCATATTTTACATGCTGCCACTTGCATCCACCGCATATTCCGAAATGTTCGCAGAAAGGCTCGGTCCGCTTCGGACTGAATGTGTGGATTTTCGTAACTTTCCCTTCACAGAAAGAACGTTTTTTTTTCATTACCTGGATGTCGATCACATCGCCTGGCACCACGAAGGGTACAAATATGACAAGGTCGCCAACCCGTGCCACCGCCTTGCCTTCCGACCCGGCATCGAGTACTTCAACATTTTCAAAGAAAGGGAGGGGACGTTGGTTTCTATGCATAAGAAATTTGAAGATTTGAAGATGTGCCGATGTGCCGATATGCCGATGTGCCGATGTGAAGATTTGAAATTCAAACTTCGATTGTTCTATTGTTCTATTATTCGATTGTTCTTTTTTTATAATGTTTTGAGTCTCCCCATTCCCCATATCCGATCTCGTCACCAGCCATATGAATCCGGGCTTCCAGGCAGCTTTTGCATTCCTCAGCCTCTTCGTCAAGGCATGGTTTATTATCGTAGAGCAGGTAATCCTGCCGGTATTTTGTTGGGGTAAGGTTAGGCATGATCACATTGGCACCGACCAGCAATGCTTTTTCGCGTCCCTGCGGATCTATCGTCTGCATGGCAGTTGTAGCAGCAATATTAATGTCTTTCATCACAATGCGCAGGATCGCGACCATCTTCAGGGCAAGGTCGAACCTCTCTTTCAGGGGCAAAAGATCCTTGCTGTATTGGAACAAAGGGGTATCCTCATGCTCTATATAGGGTCCCATTCCTGCCATGTCGATATCGAAATCGCGCAGGAATATGAGGTCATCAGCCAGGTCGGATAGGGTCTGGAACGGGAGGCCGATCATTACTCCCGTTCCAACCTGGTATCCAATTTCCTTTAGCCGGTTGAGGGCTTCAATCCGTTCGGCATAGCTGTGGAACTTGTCGTCCGGATGTAGCTTTTTATAAAGGTCAGGATTGGAGACTTCAATACGAAGGAGATAGCGATGAGCTCCTGCATCGAACCACCTCTTGCAGGTGTCCATTGATTGCTCACCCAGTGAAAGCGTTACATGAAGCTCGCCGTTTGACCTCCTGTGAATCTCTTTAAGCAGGTTTTCAATTGTGGAGACGAACTGCTGACTGGTTTGTTCACCCGACTGAATCACGATCGAGGCGAATCTGTTTTTATAGGCAAAGTCGGCTGCTTCAAGCACTTCTGCATCGGTCATCCTGTACCGCGCATACTTGCTGTTTCCAGAGCGGATTCCGCAGTAAAAGCAGTTCTTGGCACAGTAATTCGAATACTCAATCAGTCCGCGAAAATAAACTTTGCGCCCCACAAATGCAGCCTTGACAGCCTTGGCCTTTTCAAATATCTTCAGCCGCTCAGTACCCGTGGCATTGAGCAAGGCAAGGATCTCCTCCTTGCCGAAGTAATCTTTTTTTAAAATTTTATCAACAGAATACACAACGTGAACCTAAATTATTTACCTTGGTTCAATATTTTCCAGGGCTATAGAGTTGCAAAATTACTAATTTTACCTGATTATTTTCTGTAATTCCGACCCCGTTCCCTGCACTAAACAAATAAGCATTCCTTATGGAAGAGATCATTAGAGCCGTCCTTATTGATGACGAGAAAAGCAGTATCCTGACTCTGAAATCGCTGCTTGGATCGCATTTTCCAAAAGTAGAGGTAGAGGGTACCGCGGCCAATGTCAGCGATGCTGTTAAACTTATTGACGAGGTTAAGCCCGACCTGGTGTTCCTGGATATAAATATGCCCGACGGAAGCGGATTTGATGTGATAGACAGGGTGAGTTATCGCAACTTCCAGGTAATCTTTATCACTGCCTACGACATTTATGCTGTTCGCGCATTCGAGATATCGGCGCTCCACTACCTCGTGAAACCGATCAATCTTGAGCTGCTTGAGTCGGCAATTGATCGCTACAAAGAGACTAAGGTCGACGACATTGATAAAAAAATCTCAGTCCTCCGCGACAGCCTGAAGAACAAGAATGAAAAGATCATCATCCCCTCCACCGACGGCCTTAATATTGTCAAACTAAGTGATATTCTGCGACTGGAAGCCAGCGACGTGTACACTGTCTTCTACATGACCAATGGCCAGCGGTTTGTTGCCTCAAAGCCACTCAACAACTACGAAAAAATCCTTGAAGACCTTCCCTTTTCACGCATACACAGCAAGCACCTTATCAATCTGATGTTCGTAAAGCGCTATGTGAAAGGCAAAGGCGGCTCGGTGATTATGGAAGACAACACCGAGGTTGAAGTTTCGGTCAGGAAAAAGGCCGATTTTCTCGAAAAATTGAAAGAATACGCACGATTTGTGTAGAGGTTTTACACGTTGAACCGGATATGTAAAATATCCCCGTCCTGCACTACATAATTTTTTCCTTCCACGTATAATTTCCCTTGTTCCTTGCAGGCATGTTCCGATTTCAGCCTGAGGAAATCGTCATATTTCATCACCTCTGCGCGGATAAATCCACGTTCCAGGTCGCTGTGTATAACACCGGAAGCCTGCGGGGCAGTCATCCCTTTTCTGATTGTCCAGGCGCGCACCTCTTTGGGACCGGCGGTGAAAAAACACTGCAGGTCGAGAAGGTGGAAGGCAACACGAACCAGGCGGTTAACGCCGGGCTCAGGAAGTCCTGCATCAGAAAGGAATGCAATACGGTCTTCCTCATTTTCCAGTTCGGCAATATCTGACTCCATCCGGGCGGCAATCACCAGTACTTCGGCATTTTCGGCCTTTACCGAATCCAGGAAGCGTGTGGAGTATGCATTTCCATTAAGGGCGGAATCGTCGTCGACGTTACAAACATACATCACAGGTTTTTCGCTGAGCAGGAAAATGTCTGCTATAAACCTGCGGTCGTCTTCCGAAATCGGGGCAGTTCGGGCCGACTGGAACGACTCAAGATGATCCTTCACCACATTCAGCACATCCAGCCCCTTTTTTGCATCTTTATCGCCGGCTTTTATCATCTTTTCCATCCGGCTGATCTTCTTCTCCACCGACTCGAGGTCTTTGATCTGCAGTTCGAGGTCAACGATCTCCTTATCACGAACCGGATCCACCGACCCTTCGATATGCGGCATCATGGGATCATCGAAACAACGGATTACGTGGATCAGGGCATCCACATTGCGGATGTCGGTGAGGAATTTATTTCCTTCAGTATGACTTCCTCCTTTAGAAAGCCCCGGGATATCGACCATCTCGATGGTGGTTGGCAGGATGCGCGCCGAATGGATGATGTCATCGATCGCCTTAAGGCGCGGATCGGGTACATTCATCACGCCGAGGTTCGACTTGGTGGCGGAGAAGGCCGCCTTGTGGGTTTCGGCACGGTTGTTCGAGATGCAGTTGAACAGGGTGGTCTTACCGGAGCCGGAAAGACCTATGATTCCACATTTTAAGGGCATAGAAACTGGATTTGCTGTGCAAAGGTAATTAAAACCGCGGTTATTGGTTCATCCGGGCTTTTCCAAATGCATCGGCAGCAATCATTGCATCGAGTACTCTTTCGGGTGTAATCGGTCCTCTTTCATGGTGTATGCACTCTTCGGGGGCACATGATTTGATGGCAACCTTCATGAGTTTCTCCCTGGTCACCTCATGCATGCCTACCTGGCTGAAGGTTGTCGGAAGTCCGACAGATTCGCAGAAGGAATATACTGTCTCGATCTCGACAGGCAAAGCCTGTGTCAGGTGGAGTCCTGTCACCACGCCAAAAGCCACCTTCTCTCCATGGTAAAACAGGTGGGTCTCCTCCAGGGCCGTAAGTCCATTGTGAACAGAATGAGCGGCAGCAAGTCCGGAACTCTCAAAACCGAGCCCGCTGAGCAAAATATTTGCCTCAATGATGTGGTTCAGGGCGGGTGTTATCATCCTGTTTTTAATGTCTTTAAGTGCTTTCGCACCATCAGCTAAAAGCGTATCATAACAGAGTTTTGCCAGTGCCAGACCGGCCAGCGTGCTGTAACCACCGCAGGCGTTCGGAGAGTGGGTCTGGTTACATGATCTTGCCTCGAACCAGGTGGCAAGTGCATCCCCCATCCCTGCAACAAGAAAACGCGCCGGCGCTTCCACGATTACATTCACATCGACAAGAACAACCTGAGGATTCAATTTCTGGTAATAGACCGATTGGAATTCCCCTGTGTCAGAATAGATAACAGCACAACCGCTGCAGGGGGCATCTGTTGAAGCAATGGTAGGAACAATGATAACCGGGATACCAGCCCGGTCGGCGGCGATCTTGGCTGCGTCGATGGTCTTTCCACCCCCCATCCCAACCATTACATCGGTCCTGTTTCGGCCAATTATTTCTTCAATACGGTTGAGCTCATTTTCGCAGCACTCTCCCCGGAATTCTTCAACCCTAAGCCGTTTCTCAGCAATTATTGAATGGTAATCCGGGAGTATCTTACTTTTGGTGGTCGGGGAGGCAAGGATGAGCGCGTTGATTCCCAGCAGACCGACCAATTCCGGTAGCATGGCCAGTGCATTTTCAGTCTGGATGTATTTGCCGGGGAAGACGGCTTTCAAAGGTTGGCTGTTTTTCATAGGATAAGTTGTTAACAGTTGAGATGGTCTTCCAAATTCGTATGATTCACTATTTTATTCCATTTACGACCCTCACGCTGGCGGCTTCCATTTTGGTGGGGCTCAGGGGATGAGCCGGGTCAAAGCATGCACCGATAAAGGGATTGTAGGAGGGGTAGAGGAAATAATTTGCCAGTTCAACATGACTGTATGTGAGGGAATCGAGGGCCAGTACGGGGAACATTTTCGCCATGGATGGCGGGAGGTTGGGGAGAGTGAGGAGCGTGGTCGTGTCGGGGCCGGAGATTGTCCAGGCGAAGTTCTGGTT
>CAYHCQ010000142.1:0-8115 GCA_964355115.1 uncultured Prolixibacteraceae bacterium
TCGATACCGGTTTCGAGGCTGTAAAACGGTTTTTCATAGCTAATGGAACGGAGTTTGGACATATTCGCTTGGGTAAAATACTGGTATTGATCGCGGATGTCGGCAGGTGTGTCTATGTATTCGATGTTGACCGGAAGGTCCAGGGCGGTAAAAACTGTGCTTGCCAGATCGAGGAATGACCGTGACTTTCCGGTACCCAGGTTGTAAATGCCCGGATCTTTTTGATGATTCATCAGGAACCAGATCACGTCGATAACATCCTTCACATAGATGAAATCCCGCAACTGTCCGCCGTCGGCATAAGCCGGATTGTGGGAGCGGAAAAGCCTGACCCTGCCGTCCGCCTGTCCGCCTGTCCGCCTGTCCGCCTGGTTAAACGCATGAAACACCACACTCGCCATCCTTCCTTTGTGATATTCATTCGGCCCGAAAACGTTGAAGAATTTCAATCCGTACCAGGCAGGAGGTGCAGTTGTTTGCTGTAACACCCATTTGTCGAACTCGTTCTTGGAAATGCCGTATGGGTTTAGAGGCATGAGTTTTTCAACGAGCGCATGATCATCATCGTAACCCAGCGAACCGTCGCCATAGGTTGCAGCCGAAGAGGCGTAAACCAAAGGGATGCAATAGGTTGTGCAGGAAGCCCACATAGCCTTGCTGTAGTTCAGGTTTAGCTCGTCGAAGATGGCCATATTGAATTCGGTGGTGTCGGTTCGCGCACCGATATGGAAGATGAATTCCACCTCTCTGTGGTGCTCCTTCAGCCAGTCGAAAAACTGGCTGCGCTCGACTTTTTGCCGGTAACTTTTGTGTTCGGTATTCGCATTTTTCTGAGCCTGCGAAAAATCATCCACCAGCACAATGTCTTTAATGCCTTTGTTGTTCAGTTTACTTACAAGGCAACTTCCGATAAAACCTGCGGCACCGGTAACGATAATCATACGTTTGGGGTTGGGATGACAAAGATATAAAAAGTCACAGAGTCACAGAGTCACAGAGTCACAAAGTCACAGGGTCAGGTCTACTCCCAGAACCCTGCAAGTTCCGCCAGCTCCTGGCGTTCCTTCAGAACCTCAAACCTCTCCCCGCAATAGCCAAGGATTCTGGGTGTTTGCCGGCTGTTGTAGTGGGACCACATGCTGAACGTATATCCTCCGGTATCGTGAATGACGAGGTAATCACCCTCTTCGGCGACAGGAAGGGCGACCCCTTTGGCGAGGATGTCGCCGGAAAAGCAGAGTGGCCCGGCAAGGTTATACGGAACCGGGTCGGTGCCGGATTTCAGGTTGCCGTTTCGGTCGAACAGGGTGTACTCATGCTGCCAGTCGGATGGATTCAGGCATTCGCGGATGAAAAGTTCCGCCCCGACGTGTATCATCAGGGTATTGATGCCCGGATCGTGCTTTACATACTCGACCCTGCTTGCAGTCCACCCGGCGTTGGTGTATGTCCAGCGGCCAAATTCGGTGATCAGTCTGAATACGTGGTGACGTGGTGACGTGGTGACGTGGTGATCTGGTGACGTGGTGACGTTGTGATCAAAAAGCCCCGGCGCACGTTTCTTCAAAGACGCAACATAATCCTCCATCAAGGGGGCCGGCCTGTCACGGTGATAGGAGATGGGCAGTCCGCCGCCGATATCGAAGGTGTCGATGGGAGGGAACCCTGCCACAATTCGTTGTTCGTTCAATTCAACGGCAAAGTCATAGAGCACACCTGTACCGTTTACCAGTAACTCCATCGCACAGCCCTGGGATCCCACATGAAGATGCATGCCGCGAAGCCACGGGAATTTCAGAAAAGCCTCCTTGAGTTCTTTCCGGCGGGAACCGATGGGTACACCGAATTTGGAGTATTCACCGGCAACACTTGACTCGAGAATTGTTCCTACACCTACCTGAGGATTAATGCGAATATCAATAGAACTGGCTGAATCGAATGTATTGAGTAAATTATTTACTCGTTCCAATTCATCAAGATTATCGATGTTCAGGTGGATTCCGGTTTTGAGGGCGAATTCAAGTTCGGCCATGGTCTTCACTGGCGAATCATAAACAACCTGGTCGGGCCGGTAACCGGTTTTCAGCGCCAGGCTCACCTCTCCCATGGATGCTGCCTCAACACCGATGTTCGCGTTCATTTTCTCCCCTGCCATGCGGGCGAAGTCCATTACACGGAGCAGGGGGTTCGCCTTTATCGCAAGTCCGTGAAGGGTGGATGAAGGAAAAGATAAAACGAGCTGTTGCAGCCGCTCTTCCAGAAATGCCAGGTCGTAAAAAATAACTGCAGTATCCTCCTCCCGGATCATCTTTTGCTCAAGAGCCGATTTCAGGGCCTGCCCGATTTCGGAGACATTCAGGTTCGATCGGTACTCAGACATGATAAACGCATGAAATTATGAATAATATATTGTCCGCCTGTCCGCTTGTCCGCCCGTTATCCAACCAGCCCCTTTTTCCTCGCAATCTCCAGCAGGTAGGTGAGCGCCACCCGTCCGCGGGTACCGAGGCTGAGCGTATAATCGTTTACATAGAGTCCGATGTGCTGAGCCATCACCTCTTCATCCATCTCTTGTGCATTTGCGCGTACAAAAGGCATGGCATCGTAAGGGTGTTTCATGGCATACTGGACGCTGCGGAACAGGATGCGGTTGAGTTTGTTTATCCGGTCGTAACCCAGTCCTTTTCTTGCAATAATTCCACCCAGAGGAATCGGGCATTCCATCATGTTCTCCCAATACTCGCCAAGATCGGCGATCTTTTTCAGCCCCTTCTTTTCATAGGTAAAACGGTTCTCATGGATGATAACACCGGCATCTGCCTCTCCGGAGATGATGGCCTGCTCAATTTCGGAGAAGAGCATAATCTTTTTCTTCTTCACCTCAGGGTAAGCAAGTTTCATGAGGAGATTGGCTGTGGTATATTCTCCGGGAATGGCCACGGTGAGATCCGGTAACGCTTCGGCCGTGTATACTTGTTTTGCGATCAGCATCGGCCCGTTGCCCGAACCAAGCGCGCTGCCCGAGTCGAGGAGGATGTAATAGCTCTGAAGATAAAGGTAGGCATGAAAGCTCACCTTGATCATATCCATGGCTCCCTCCATCGCCATTTTGTTGAGCGTTTCCACATCATGCATCTGGTATTCGAAATGGAGCCCTTCGAGGTCTATCCGGTGGTTAACAATGGCATCAAACACAAAGGTATCATTGGGACAGGGGGAGAAGGCGAGCCGGATCATCGAAAATGGTAAAATGGTAAAATTAGGTTCAGTTAGATATTTCTCTGATGATTTCCAGTAATGATTTATTCAGGTTGTCGAGGGCGAGTTTTACATTCCAGCGGGATTTGTCGCGCTCTTCAATATAATTCGAGATGGATCTGATCTGCGCACAGGGAATTTTCTCGGAAAGACAGGCAAAAAGAAATGCCGCCCCCTCCATGGACTCAATATCTATATTCCTCCCGTCCGCCTGTCCGCCTGTCCGCTTTTCATGAATTGTATTCACCGTGCTGCCACCAACTATGGGCAAAGCTTTCAGGGTTTCACTTTTTACCAGCGAGCTGTTGATCAGCCGGCCGCTCTGATAGGGTGGCTGATCGGAATCCATAAGGCCGAGATCGAAGATAGTCAGAAAATCTTTCCCGTCCTCAGCCCCAAGTTCTGAGATGCAGTCTTCGGTTACGTTAACCACCGTACCGATCTTTATCTCTTGGCTGAAGGCCCCGGCAATGCCTGCGTTGAGGGCAACATCGTATTTCTTGCCGGCAAGAAGTTTTCCAAGGTGCCATGCAGTCAGCATCATCCCCACACCGGTAACCAGGATGTCGACGGTCGCATTGTTATGGAGGTGTGTGCTGAGGATATCCGACTCATGGCTGATAAGCGGAAGCCGGCTTGCAAACGGCCGGATTTCGAAGGAGGTGGCGGCAACAACAAGTATTCTCATAGGTCGTGGAACGAGTTGATAAAAATACACATTTAACGCAAATCCAATCCGGCGATCAGAGATAATTATTAGCTTTGCGGCTGATTTCCCTTTTCAACCATTTAACTCACAAATCATGACTGAAAAAGTACAAAAAATCCTGAGCGAATCACCTGCCGCCCGCTGGACTGCATTGGTGCTGGTCTCCCTGACCATGTTGTCGGCCTACTATTTTGTTGACATGATTGCCCCGCTGCAATCGCTGATGGAAAAAACTTACGGATGGACGCCCAGTAATTACGGGTTTTTCTCCGGCTCCGAATACATGCTCAATGTAATGGGATTTCTTATCATCTCCGGGATCATCCTCGATAAGATGGGAATTCGTTTTACAGGTCTTGTTGCAACGGCTGTTATGCTCGGTGGCGGCCTGATCAAACTCTACGGTCTCACCGCCTATTTTTCAAATGGCGGATTTGGTTACGAATTTTTCAGTTCCTTCTGGGTCTCCATGCCGGCTTCGGGTAAGGTTGCTGCAATTGGTTACGGTATTTTCGGTATCGGTGTTGAAATGGCCGGGATCACAACTTCCCGTACTGTGGTAAAATGGTTTAAAGGTAAAGAGCTGGCACTGGCCATGGGCATGCAGCTTGCAACCGCCCGTATGGGTGCGTCGATAGCCTTTTTCTTCTCGGCCATGATTGCTGGCGAACGCACTGTGAACGGTGTGCATGAGGGGAATGTCCTCAACCCGATCTACCTTGGAATTGCCCTGATCAGCATCGGGTTTCTTACCTTCCTGATGTATACATTCATGGATAAAAAGCTTGACAAACAGACTGGTCAGACCGGACCCGGAGCCGATCCTGCCGAGGAGTTTCACCTCAGGGACCTTACCAAGATCATCACAAACCGGGGTTTCATCCTCATCTCACTCCTTTGCGTGCTCTTCTATTCGGGCGTATTCCCCTTTCTGAAATATGCCGTGAACATGATGCAGAACAAACTGGGTGTATCGGCTTCCGTAGGTGGCTTCATCTCGGGTATGCTCCCTGTGGGAACCATCCTGCTGACACCCATTATCGGTTATTTCCTCGATAAAAAGGGCAAAGGCGCCACCCTGATGATTTTTGGCGCAGCATTGCTGACCATTGCACACCTTACCTTCGCACTTGTCCCGCTCACAACGGGAATCGCTGTGATGACGATCATTCTGCTGGGAGTTGCCTTTTCATTGGTACCTGCCTCCATGTGGCCCTCAGTTCCTAAAATCGTGGAAGAGCGTTATCTCGGTTCGGCATATGCGCTCGTGTTCTGGATCCAGAATATCGGTCTCATGTTCTTTCCCTGGCTGATCGGCGTTGTGCTCGAATGGGCCAACCCGGGCGTAACTGAAAGGATCCACAATGGCGACATGACGGCAATCTACGACTACACAGCCCCGATGCTGGTATTTGCCGGCCTTGGCGTTGCCGCGATCTTCCTTGGATTCCTCCTGCTGCGCGAAGACAAACTGAAACAATACGGACTCGAACTGCCCAATAAAAGAAGCTAAGCAACCTGGTTTGGAGATTGCTTGTCTTACTGGCATGGATATGAAAACGAAACCGCTCACCCTAACAACTTTGTTTTTGCTGATGTTTTCGGCCTGTTTTTATGCCGATGGTCAAGGGTCTCTTCTCACCACCAGGTGGAGCCAGGGTTGTTTCTACAATGCCTCCTGCCCGAATGATGCAACGGCCTCCTCCTCCTGCCTTCATGCTGTCGCCGGAAGCGGCGCCATTGCCATGGCGCAGGTGATGAAGTATTTTAATTATCCGGTTCATGGCACCGGCCAGCATTCGTATACACATCCTGTTTACGGGAACCTGACTGCCAATTTTTCGGCCACTACCTACAACTGGATCTCAATGCCCGATTCGCTTCCGTCGTCCAACGATGCAGTCGCTACACTGGTTTACCATTGCGGTGTTGCCCAGGAGATGGACTATGGCCCTGTTTTGTCGACATCCGGGTCGGCTGCCATCACGTATGCTCTGATTACCTATTTTGGCTATTCCGGGTCGGCCGTGTGGAAATTGAAGGACAACTATACCAATGCCACCTGGAATTCTTTGCTCATAGCTGAAATCTATGCCCGCCGGCCTGTTATTTACTATGGCGTCAGTGTCGGATCCAACGGTCATTTTTTCGTTTGCGACGGATACCAGGGAACCGATTCCTTCCATTTCAACTGGGGGAAGGGCGGGGCTGCCAACGGTTATTTCTACCTCAGCATGCTTACTCCCGGAAACAATAACTATACATCGAACCAGGGGGCCATCTTCGGTCTGGCGCCGTCAGCACCTGCGCCTCCTTCCTATACCATGGATTTTGAGAGTGTTCCGGTATTCTCGCTCTCCTTCGGTTCCTGGCAGGCCGTCGACCTCGACGGGAATACCACCTATGGCATCGATGCCCATACTTTTCCGCACAATACCGATCCGATGGCGTTTATCTGTTTCAACCCCGATTCGGTGTCACCTTCGATGGGCAACGATCCAGCCCTTCAACCTCATGGCGGAACGCGGTTTGGCGCCTGCTTTTCATCCAATCCCCCGTCCAACAATGACTGGTTTATCTCTCCGAAAGTTCAGCTTGGCGATAGCCCTGAATTCTCTTTCTGGGTAAAATCCTATACGGGGCAATACGGGCTCGATCAGTTCAGGGTTGCTGTCTCCACCACCGACAGTGTGCCATCAAGTTTTACATTTATCTCGGGTGCCGTTCCGCTTGAAGCCCCGCTGGCCTGGACAAGAAAGGGGTTTAACCTCTCGGATTATAAAAACCAGAAGGTATATGTGGCCATTCAGTGTGTTTCAAACGACAGGTTTATCCTGATGATCGACGACCTTGAAGTAAAACCCAATTCAGCGGCTTCACTCACTGCCGACTTCAGCGCGAGCAAAACCATAGTGCGTGCCGGTGAGATAGTTAACTTTTTTGACCAGTCAACAGGTATCCCAAGCAGCTGGAGCTGGACCTTTAATGGCGGGGTACCGGGCAGTTCAACGGTTCAGAACCCTGAAGGCATTCGTTTTAATGCAGTTGGCAGTTACGATGTTACGCTAACCATCGGCGACGGCACGAATTCGGTGACCGAAACCAAAATCGACTTTATAACTGTAACAGGATACCCCTCCTCAATGTCGCTCGATTTTGATTCGCTGGCCGACTTTACCACCAACTTCCAGTCGTGGATCACCTATGATGTAGGTGGAGGAGAAACCTACGGAATCAACGGAGTTGTATTCCCGGGCGAAGGTTCACCCATGTCGTACATCTGCTTCAATCCCTCCAAAACGATACCTGCACTGGCCAACATGGTGGCCCATTCAGGCGAAAAGCTGGGCTGTAGCTTCTCGTCAATGCCACCGAAAAATCCCAGCAACAAATGGCTCATCTCCCCTAAGCTGAGCCTGGGTACTGATCCCAATATGGATATCTGGGTGCAAACCTATAACCCGCTGTATGGAATGGAGAAATACAACATTGCAATTTCCACGACCACCAGCAATCCTTCCGCATTTACACCTCTCACAGCAACCCCGGAAGTTGCCCCCGAGGTGTGGACAAAAAAGAGTTACGATCTTTCTGCATGGTCCGGACAAGATGTGTATATCGGCATTCAGTGTGTGTCGGATACGGCTTTTATCTTTATGATCGACGATATCTCCATCACTTCAACGGCAGGGACTGGGGATGGGCTATCTGCAGAGCAGATTAATGTATATCCCAATCCGGTAAGGGATAAGTTCACAGTCATGTTCCGGCAGCCGGGTTCAGCCAATGTTGAACTTGACCTCATTAGTTCATACGGCATCTGTGTCAGATCACAAACAATCCCGGGTGAACTGCTTCAGACTTCCTTCGGGATTACGGGTCTGGCACCCGGACTCTATACTCTCCGCATACAAAAGGAGGGTACAACACGATATCATAAAATTTCGGTTATCAATTAGATAATATCATAATACCACGGCATGAACCAAGTTTTCCTTACCATAACAACCATCTTTGTTTTTCTGGTGCTAAACCTCACCCGGTTGGCTGCCTTTGGCCAGTTAAGCCAGGGCGGTGTGCCCCGAACCGTTGCCCTCGCGATGGCACCCGATACCCGGGATGACTTTATTCTGGAGGCTCCGGATCTG